>NZ_CP109423.1:0-39578 GCF_045040295.1 Streptomyces sp. NBC_01506
CTCGTGTCGACCTATCCGGTTCATGATCGAAAACAGAGGAAGCACGAAGGGGGTTCCCCTGTCGGGGAACCCCGGCAAGCCGGAAAAGCACAAGCGCACAAGCGGGGACACGGGGCGCGACACAACGCGGGACACGGGGGAGCACGGTGGCGTGGCTGACGAAGATCACCGCTGACGAGCAGGTCGAGTACCGGCTGCGCGAGCAGGCAGGCTGTTCCGTTTCGGAACAGACCGAGGACGCGGTGGCCATCTTGGACGACGGCGTCGACCAGGCGCTGGAGTACCGGCTTCGGCCGGAGGGCGACGCGGCGCTCGTGTGGATGGGCAGCGGTCTCGCCGAAGTCGGCCTGGTCGAAGGCGCGGTCCTCGATGACGCGGGCAAGGACGCGGCCCGGCGGCTGATGGCCGGGTGTCATCCCGCGACCGGCGCCCGGCTGATCCGTACGAGTACGTCGGTGAAGGCGCACGAGAAGGCACAACTGACCACCGCACGACTGATCGAGGCGATCGTGGCCGCCGCCGAGGAGCGCGGGGTGGAACCCGCGGCTCTGCTGGAGGGCAAGCCGAAGCAACAGAGGTTCCTGGCGCAGCAGCAGCGGATGGTGCACCGGTTCGGTGAGCGGCACCGGATGCAGGTCGGCACGCTCCACAAGCTCGCCCGTGCCGCCGGCGTCGACCTCGCGGACGTGTACGGGGAGAAGGAGCTGGCCGAAGCGTGGGCGTACAAGGACGTCCGGGTGGACGACCGGGTCCGCGGCTGGGACTTGGTCCTGGACCTCCCGAAGTCGGACAGCGCTCTCCAGGCGCTCATGAACGGGCTGGACGAGCGGGAGTACCGCGACCTGGTGCACCAGGCCAAGGCCGACACCTTCCGGCAGCTCGAAGCGTGGGTCGGGTACGCGGTCGGCTCCGAGGACGGGCAGCCGGTCCGGCTCGCGACGGGCGGTCTGATGGCGTGGTCGGTGGAGCATCAGTCGGCCCGTCCGATGGGCGACGGGCAGCCGGGCGATCCACATCTGCACGTCCACGTGACGGTCGCCAACATGGCGCTGTGCGAGGACGGGAAGTGGCGCTCGATCGCCAACTCCGGGCAGGATCTGCACCGCCACGCCAGCGCGCTCGACGCGTACTTCAAGGCCCGCGTACGGGCGTTGACGTACGCGCGGTTCGGCGTACGGCGGGAGCTGGTCGAGCGGACCGGCGCATGGGAGATCACCGGAATCCCCGAGGAACTGCGGAGCGAGTTCTCCCGGCGGCATGTGGGGATCGTGGCGCAGGCCGGTGACGAGGCGACGCGCCAGGAGCGCGACCGGGTCTCTGCGGAGAGCAAGCGCGCCAAGCACGCGGCGGACGCGTCGACCATGCGCGAGAGCTGGCGGCAGCGGGCCGAGGACACCGGGATCGACGTCGACGCGATGGTCGCCGCCGCTGCCCCGGGACCACCAGGACCCGGCGGTGGTACGGGTGTCGACGGCCCGCCCGGACCGCGCATCCCGCCGCCGGCGCCCAGCGACGTCGCCGCGATCGTGTTCGACCCGGACACCGGCCTCACCCGCAGCGAGAAAACGTTCAGCCGCGCGCAGCTCCTCGCCGCGGTCGGCAACGCGCTGGAGTACGGGCTCCCCGACGACCCGGGGCTGCTGGACCAGTTGGCCGACGAGGTCCTCGCCATCGAGGGCTACGCGGTACGGGTACCGGATGTCGGGTCGACGGTGATGACGTCGACCGCCCGCTACACCACCCAGGACATCCTTGCCGCCGAGGACGTCGTGACCACCCAGGCGCTCGCCCGGGTCGGCGAGGGCACCGCGATGCTGGGCGCCGACCAGGCCGCCACGGCGATCGACGTGTTCGAGGTCGCCGCCGGGTACGAGCTGTCCGCCGAACAGCGCGCGGCCGTGACCCGGTTGCTGACGGCCGGGCACGGTATCGACGCGGTCGTCGGCGTCGCCGGGGCGGGCAAGAGCACGCTGATGGAGGCGTGCCGGATCGGGTGGGACGCGACCGGCACCACGTACGCCGGGGCCTGCTTGAGTGCGGTGGGCGCTCAGAATCTGAGCAACGCCTCCGGGATAGCGTCGAAGACGATCGCCGCCTGGCTGAAGGACGTCGACGGCGGCAAGGGCCTGCGTGGTGTCGACGTCCTGGTGGTGGACGAGGCGACGATGGTGGACGACCGGTCCGCCGCCGTACTGATGACCGAGGCCGCGAAGACCGGCACGAAAATCGTGGCGATCGGCGACCACCTCCAACTCCAGGCGATCGGGCCGGGCGGGTGGTTCCGTGAGACGCACCGCCTGGTCGGCGGGCTCACCCTCACCGAGAACCGCCGCCAGGAGGACGCCGCCGAGCGTGCCGCGCTGGAGGTGTGGAGGACCGGGAACCACGAGCAGGCCCTGACGATGCTCGCCGCCGGCGGACGCGTCCACGCCTCCGAGAGCGCGGACGAGGCGCGCTCCCAGATCCTCACCGCCTGGGACGAACTGCGGACGCGTTGGTCCGACAGCCACGACCTGATCGACAACATGGTCGTCCTTGCCGCCCGCAACACCGACGTCGACGCGCTGAATCTGGGTGCCCAGCAGATCCGCCGCGCCGCCGGCGAACTCGGCACCGAGCACGGCTACGCGCTGCCCGGCGGCGAACGGCTCACCCTCGCGGTCGGCGACGCCGTACGGGTCCGCGCCAACGACTACCGCTCCAAGCGCGGCCAGGGCCCGGATCTGCTCAACGGCTACCGGGCCGTCGTCACCGACATGGACGCCGACCGGCGGGTCGAGATCACCTGGCGCACACGCGGCGGCGGCCACGAGTCCGCGTGGCTGACGCCGGACCAGATCGCGGGCGGCGCCCTGTCCCTGGGATACGCCATGACGATCGCGGCATCCCAGGGCCTGACGTGCGACACGAGCCTGCTGTACGGGCACGGAGCCAACGCTTTCGCGACGTACCCCGGCATCACCCGGGCCCGGCGGGAGAACCACCTGTGGCTGCCGCTCGCCGTCATTGAGGACGAGTCCACGCAAGCGCGCCTCGGAGCCGCGCGCAGCGAGAAGGAGCGCCTGGAACGTGCCGTCACCGCGTTCGCCCGCTTCCTCGGGCAGTCGCGGCCGGACTCCATGGTGTCCGATCTGCTGAGAGAGCCCCCGGAGCCCGCTCGCCTGCCCGCCCAAGTCGTCCGTGCCGACGACTTCGAGGCCCGCCAGCGCGCCTTGGAGCGGCGGGCGGACGCAGCGGCGGCCACATCCCCCTCCGTTCGTCTCCCGGAGCAGCAGGAGGCCGTCTCCGGCCCGTACACGGCCGGTCTCAGTGACGAGCACCTCGCGCGCCTGGAAGCGATCGACAAGGAACGCGAGCAGCGCGAGATCCCCTCGTGGAAGAAGCGTCCGTACGGCCGACCCAGCGGGCAGAAGCTGGCCAGGGTGCTGCGCGACAACGAGGACGCCGCCGGACGGTGCGACCGGGCCGCCGCCGCCGCCGACCGGGAGGCAGAAGAGATCCGGGAGCGCCTGGACGAACAGAAGGCCGCCGGGCAGACACGCGGCCAGAAGTACGTCGGCGAGGCCCGCGAAGTCCTCGGACAAGCTGAGGAACTGCTCGCCACCGCGCGGCGGGAGGCCGGAGCAGCCGCCACGGCCGCCGCCACCGCCGCGCAGATCACCGGATACATCGAGCAGGTCAAAGAAACCGGCGAGAAGGGGCGCCTGGCCCTGCGGCTCGCGGGCACCTCGCGCAAGGAGTCCAAGGCGCTCACCCGGGAGTACGAGGGGCAGCGGGCCGCGGCGTGGCAGGAAGAGGCCCGCGCGAAGAGCGCCGCGCGCGACGCCGGCGACGCCGCCTGGGAGCTGCTGCGGACCGACGCGGCCACCAAATCGCTCGTGGCCGGGCAGTACCGGCCCAAGACCACGGAGGACCTCGCCGAGCGGCTGGACGAGCTGCGCGTCGCCGTGCCGCACACCGGTCACCGGATGGACGTCCGGGATCTGGAGAGCGTGGCCCGTGCGCACGGCCGTGCTGTCGAACAGCGCGCGAACGCGGTGAAGCACCGCGGCATCGTCTCCGGAGTGCAGGGCGAGCAGGCGCTCCGGAAGCGGATCGCGGACCAGCACCCGGACTTGCACCGCCAGGAGGCCGACCAGCGCCGCGAACTTCAGCAGCAGCAAGCCCGACGGAAGCCTCCCCGCGTCGAACACCCGCGTGGTCCCGAGCAACAACTGCCGCCGCCGAGCCGAGGGCGAACACGCTGATCTGCTTCCGTCATGAGCACCGCTCGACGGCGCCAGAGGGCACAGTGCCCGCGACCGGACGGGGATCAACTCGTTGATCCGGCATGACCAGTTCTTCGGCGGGCGCCGAGCCCCGCATCCCGGCCTCTGTCCTCGCGTCCCCCGCTTACCAGGCCAACCAGGAAGCGGCCATTCTCAGGGAAGCGCGGTCGGCTGGCCGCCGAGCTGGCCACTGGCTCCGGTCGCTCGCCGGTCGCCCGGGATGGGGAAATCCCGAGCCTCACCCGGTACTCGCCCTGGGCGACGCGGTCGAGACGGCCCTCGGGCTCCTGAATCCCTCCGACACAGACACCAGGGACCCGCATACCGGTGAGATCACCGAGGGGCACGGCGGCGTGCGAGCCGAGGTACGAGAGCGGCTGTGGGCACCGCCTGCTGTCTTCGGCAGCACGCTGACCTCCGACCAGATCGTCAGGGTCCTCGCGATCGTGGGCGCGACCAGAATCGCCGCCGACCTCCACCGGTACGGCGACTACACGGACGATCTGCCGGTACTGGTCGCCGCAATCGACCACGCGGTGGCCGGCAACTGAGGTCGCGCCTCTGGTCGCACCTCGCGTCGCGGCTCTGGTCGCGCTCCTGGTCGCGCCTCACGTCGCACTTCTGGTCGCACCGGACACCCTCTCCTGCACCCGTAAATGCCCAGGTCAGTAAGGGGATTGAGTGCCAACGACGGCGCCGACTACTTACCTACAGAGGTCTCCGGGCTTCGGTGTTCTCCCGGATCGCGGACGCGACTTCGAGCAGGGCGTACGCGATGGCGGCCAGACCCTCGCCGATCGCGTCGACCTTCTCACCGTCGCTGTGCCGTTCCGCGGCTGACTGCGCAGTGCTGCTGGCCGCGTACTCATAACTGTCCACAACGCCCTCCCTTCCGCCGGGACGTCCGGCGGCTCGTGCACCCTCCCCCTGCCAATCTCCCGCCAACCGCCGCGCCGGGGCGGGGTTTCTGGACTTTCTGGACCGCTCCATCGCGTGCGCGCGTACGCGTGAGGTCCGAGCCGAATATCGAGAGATTTGAGAGCCCTCCACGCGTGCGCGCGCGAAGAACACACAGACACAAGAGAAGGACCCCGGGGCCATCCGTGGACGGCTCCGGGGCCCATGCGCGCCCTCTGGTGCTCTCAGAAGCTCTCGGCGGCCTCCAGCGCCGCCATGGGGCTCGCGCCGCCCACGGCAGGCCGTCCTCCGGCCTTCAGCTCCGGCACGTACTTGTAGAGCGTCGTCCGGGAGATCCCGAGCAGCTTGGCGATGGAGGTGATCGACGCGTCCGGGTCGGAGAGCATCGAGCGGGCGTGGCGGATCTGCTCGGCACTCATCGCCGGCGGACGGCCGATGCGCTCACCGCGGGCGCGGGCTTCGGCCAGGCCCTCGACGGTGCCCTGCACGATCAGCTCGCGGATGAACTCGGCGAGCGCGGCAAACACATGAAAGACCAGCCGACCGCCGGGGGTCGTGGTGTCGAGCGACTCGTGCAGCGACTGGAAGCCGATGCCGCGCTTGCGCAGGCCGCTCACGATCGCAATCAGGTCCTGGATGGAGCGGCCGAGACGGTCGAGCGACGGGACCACGAGAGTGTCGCCGGGGCGGGCGTAGTCGAGTGCCTTCCACAGCTCGGGGCGCTCGGCGTTCTTGCCGGACTTCTTGTCGGAGAAGACCCGGGCGCAGTCGGCCTTCTCCAGAGCGGCGATCTGCCGGTCGAGGAGCTGGCCCTTCGTGGAGACGCGTGCGTAGCCGATCAGCACGCCGGTGGCGTTCGCGGGGAACGCGGCGAGGACGTCGTCGCCGCCCTCTGCCCACTGGGAAGGTGTCGTCATGTGATCACTGTACAGAAAAGGGGGTCCGGCAATTGTTGGACACCGTGAGTTTCTGAACACACTTTTTGGACACGCGGACTCACCCGCACGAAGTAGATCCGGGCGTTCGGCCAGACTGTCCAACAAACGATCGGTTGATGGACACCCCCGAATCGGCGCCGTGTGCCGCGCACGGGTAGCTCTCCGAAGGCGTCCAGGACAACCGTCTCCCGTGGGCGACACCTCACCGCTTCCTGTGGACCTTCTCGCCACGCGCCTTCCCCTCACCCTGACTTGGAGCACGATCGGCGTCTCGACGCTCGACCTGTACCCGTGCCGAGCTGGGCAGAGGGTCGATTCGCCGCGACGTTTTGTCGAACTGCGGGTGTAGGACCTTCTGACCGAGTCAGCCGGTGGTCCGTACGCCCGTCCAGCCGGGCCCGAGCCCCCGCCGTCGCGGTCTGCCAGAGCGCGGCGCGGGCAACGGGGCAATGCCCTCGGTGGCGGTCGGCGACAGCCGCTCGCGTAGCTCGGCGGTTGCGGCCGGCACCGCCGCGAGAATCCGCGCGACCTCCGGGTCGATCTCGGCAAGCGCCTCTACGAGCGTGTCGATGGCGTCGATCGTGTCCTCGACGGCGCCCGTGCTCCACCCGCCCGGCGTCACCGCGTCGGCCAGATCGCACGCCGTATCTGCCGCCGCTTCCGCCCGCTGCTCGACTCCCGGGGCAGCCTTCCCCAACCACGTCATGCCCTGCTCAACGAACATCAGGGGGCCCGCGCCACCAGCGCGGGCCCCCTGATTTCGTCACGGACGGAACGGAGTTGAAGAGATGTCAGGCCGTCCGGCTACCGCCCGCGGCCCCGGTGGAATCCCTGGTGCGCCGCGCTGCGGGCGGCGGCGTGACGGAGCTTCCGGGCGTCCTCCGGGATATCGGCGATGTCGTCCAGGACGGTGCGGATGGTGTCGGCGTCCGCCGACGGGCGACCGGTGCTCCGCTCGTAGTCGGCGAGCAGCTCGTTGACCAGAGCGGTCAGCCGGGTGATGCGCGGGTCCCTCAGCCGTTCAAGCGGGACCTGGACGTACGTCTCCTCGAACAGGGCCGCGTCGACCTCGACCGACAAGGCGTTGCGCTCGGTGTTCCACTGCCCGGTGTCCGAGTCGTAGACGACGGGCCGGAGCTGGACGGCAGAGGAGCCGTTCTCCTGCCCCCAGCACCGGAAGTGCCCGCCCTCCGGGGAGCGCCAGACATCGGCGGGCGACGTCATGCGCCTCCCTCCGTACGACGGCCGCGCGGAAGCGCACGCCGGGAGGTCCGTCGCCGGGGGCGGTCGGCGCGTTCGACGGTCACCTCCTGGTCGCCGCCCTCGCGCGGGGTCGATGCCTCCAGGTACAGCACCTCCATCCAGATCCGGAGCCCGTCGTCCTGGTGGTTCGGCCTCTCCGACACGTTGCCGACAACGACCTCCGGTGATGCCTCCAGGGCGCGCTGGACAGCCGCGGCGGTGCGCCGGGCCTTCCCGGGATCCGAGTCCATGATCCGTAATGAGGACATCAGGCGCTCACGTCCTGGGTTCCGGCGCCGTAGCCGTCCAGCGTCCAGGCCGCGCGCTCCCACACCGGCTCGGTGCCGTCCGCGATCCGGTGCAGCAAGCTGGCCATCGACAGCCCATCGGCCCGCAGGTCCAGCGACCGCGACCACGGCATCGGGATGTCGCCGCTCCACTCCCACGGGGCGCACGCACGCGTGGCGGAGTGACGGTCGGTCCAGGCGAACCATCCGGTCCAGACCGCCGTGACGCTGGCGTTGGCTGCCGAGTGGGGCGCGGCCCACGGGTGCTGGGGGTCGCGGCCGGAGGGAACCGGCTCGGAGCTGGGCAGCCGGAGCACCGCGTGCGGGTAGCGGCGGTTCGGGCCCATGAAGTCCGGCTCCTCGACCACCCGCCGGTCCGCCAGGAGGGCATCGAGCCGGGCGACGACGGCCTCTCGCTCGGGGCTGCCGTGCTCCCCGGCCGGGGCGGCGTAGAGAAGCTGGCGGTCGTGGACGGAAACGACGGCGACGCCCTGTGTCTCCGGGGGCGAGTCGGGGCCGACGTCCACGACCAGGAGGACGGCGGCCGGGTCGGCGACCAGCTCGCGGGCGAGTGCCTGCGCCTGGTCGTGCTGTTCCCACATCGTCATCGCGTACCGGCACGGATCGCAGTACCGGCCCCTCCCGAGCGGTTCCGTCTCCTCGGCGCCGCACCGCCGGCACCGGTACTGGAGTTCACGGGCGCGGTCGAGGACGGCGCGCTGCGCGGGCGAGACCGTGCGCTTCGGCACGGCGGTGTCCACGTCGTACAGCGGCGCGTAGCTGTTGCCGTTGTAGAGGACCTGGCCGACCGGGTCGGCGCCGGGCTTGAGCGGCGGGTCCATCTGGCTGAGCTGGGTCTTGGTGTGCAGGCCGTCCGGGACGGCGTCCCAGCGGGTGTACCGGGTGAGTCCGGGGAGCGGCGGGATAGAGCGGGGCACGACAGCCTCCTGAAGCATTGTTGAGCCGAAGGTAAGGCGTGGATTCCGAGTGCGCAACAACCGTCAAACCTGTGTTGACCTGCGCCTTTGCTGCGGATTATCTAGCTTGCTTGAACTCTTTTTCGCTAGCAGAAAGGCTAGCGGATTAGTAAGCCCCAAGTGAGGGCTTTCCAGGCCATCACATCCCTCAGGCCATCCACGCCACTGGAGTCCACAGGAGTCCACGAAAGTTCGATTTTGAGGCTGGAGTGACGTCTCAGCTATCTAGCTAGACTGCGCACCATGTCGCTTATGCCTTTCGTCGTCGCAGTCGAACCCTGGGATCTCGACGCCCTGAACGACGCGGTCGCTGCTGGCCGTTCCTCCGAGCTGACCTGGTTGAAAGAGACCCGGGAGTCCGAGGGAGTGAAGTTCCTCCGGGGCAAGGCCCTGAGTGAAGCCCGCGGCCGGGTCCGGGCGAAGTTCAGCGAGATGCGGGCGAAGGGGACCTTGGCCGGCACCCGAGACCTGATCGTCGCGCGCGAGGTTCGTGCTGAGCTGAAAATCCAGGCGATGGACGGCCCGTACAAGCCCCTTCCCAGCGAGGAGACCCGGAAGCCGGGGCGCCGCGTCGGCTCCGGCCCCGGCCACTACGACC
Organism: Streptomyces sp. NBC_01506; assembly: GCF_045040295.1. Lineage (NCBI taxonomy): Bacteria > Bacillati > Actinomycetota > Actinomycetes > Kitasatosporales > Streptomycetaceae > Streptomyces > Streptomyces sp. NBC_01506. The sequence continues at coordinate 9,229 of NZ_CP109423.1, forward strand.
GATTCGGCGATGAGGAAACGAAGCTGACGGGCCGGATGGCGGTGCGCCTCCCGGCCGATCTCGGTGAGCAGCTCGTACGCGCGACGTACTGGACGAGCGCCCCTGCCGTGAAGGCGCTGTGGGAGTGGAAAGAACGGTGGGGCGATGGGCCAGAAGTCATCATCCGCGAGGCCCAGCGAACCGGAGCGGCCACCGTACTCGCCGTCATGCTCGCCGGAATGGCCCCGCGCCCGGACGCTGATTCTCTCCTGGAGAAAGCCAAACTCCAGGAGCAGATCATCACTACGGGGGACATCTTCCGCGCCGCCGTGAAGCGCGCCATCCGCTAACACCCAACACCCCTGCATCCGCCCTACCAGGAGAATCGCGGTCTATCTAGCTAGATACATCGTCGTTCTCTGCCTCTTTCACAAGGCTTTTCGCTTGCGGATATACCTGCGGGAAAGCGTGCGGTTCAGCTTGCGCTTAGACCTGCGGGATCGGCAGTGTTCGCCTTACCTGAAAGATGAGGGAGGACCCATGGACGAAGACCCGGATGTCGTCGCTGAGGTCAGCGAGAAGGGTGGCGTCGGGAAGACGTCGCTGACGTCGGGACTGATCGCCGTCGCAGCCGAGATGGGACTGAGGGTGGGTGGTGTCGACCTGGACCCGCGGTCGACTTTGACCGACGAGCTGGGTATCACCGACCCGGAGTTGTCGGTGAACGACATCTACTACGTCGATCCCGAGAAGGCTCCCCAGGACCCGGCGCTGATCGCCCGCAAGGCGTTCGTGCCCGCAGGCCCGAGCTGGCCGTCGAACGTGCGGGTCTTGCCCTGCATCCGGAAGTTCGGCAACCGGGAGACGGACGCGACCACCGGCATGGAGTTCCGGTTGAAGCGTGCTCTGTGGGGACTGCGTGACGAGGTCGACGTGCTCTTTCTCGATGTACCGCCGCGCGCCGGCGGAAAGATCGTGGGGTCAGCCCTGATCGCCACGAAGAAGGTTCTGATCCCGGCGACGCTGACCGACGACGGTCATGACGGCGCGACCGAGGCGATGACCTCGATCGGGCACTACACCGCCCCGGGCGGCCTCAACGAGGGGCTGGAAGTCTCGGGGATCGTACGGAGCATCGTGCCGCGCGAGAGCGAGTACCGGCAGATCCACCAGGACTGGAGTGACCACCTCGTTGAGGACTTCGGCGACCTCGTGCTGCCGAGCATCATCAGGAACTACGCGATCCGCGAGGTGTGCCGTACGGGCTCGATGCCGATCACGGCCGCGCCCGGCCGCGAAGCCAAGGTCCTCCAGGCGGTGTACCGGGAGATCCTCTTCCACACGCTCCCTCACCTCAAGGCGAGGTCCTGATGCCCAGCTTTGCCGAGAAGGCCCGCAAGGCGCAGGCAGACAAGCGCGCCGGCCGTGACGAGAAGGACCCCGCCGACCTCTCCGGGGCCGAGGAGCCGAACTGGGACGACCCCGATTCGTGGGGTGGCAGCGGTGGTTCTTCCGGTGATTCCGCAAGCGGGAATGATGGCGAAACTGCGGGCGAAAACGATGGTCCGGAGCAGAAGGCCGATTCCGGCAGCAACGCACCACCTCCCTCGGCACCGAGGGCGCCCCGTCGTGCTCCACGGCGCCGGGGCCGGCCCCGCGGCCCGGACCGCGAGATGCTCTCCGTCCGCATCCTCGCCAAGAACGACCGGCGCCTGACGATCGCGGTGGAACAGACCGGCAAGAACCCGCAGACGATCGTGGACACCGCGCTGGACTCCCTGTTCAAGCGACTCAAGATCGAGGACCCCGGCGCCCAGGAACAGGCCGCGCACGAGGACACCGCGTGATCGAGCACCAGGAGCCGATCCTCACCCTGCGGCTCCCGGTCCTCCTCGACTGGGAGCAGGACCGGCCCGGTGGCTGCCGCTGCCTGTGCCGGATCTTCCACAACGACCCGGCGTCAACCGGCTGCACCACCGGCGCCCAGCCCGGCCTCCTTCTCCGTGTCGAGACGGGAACCGCGAACAGCGGGCCCCTGCCGGTCTGCATCGGCTGCTACACAGCGCTCGCCCCGCTCTGCGGGTAATCTGCGCGGCTGCCCGCATTCCCGCATGCTTTTCCGCAGGCGGGAATGCGGGCAGCCCTGTATCCGGGTCCGACCGGACCAGGGCTTTCAGCAGCCAATCTGCGGTGAATCGCCGGTGGGACGCTCCCCGTGTGGTGGGACGCTCCCGGCGAGGCCCCCTGGAGTGGGGGAGAGTAGAACGGACAGCGCGTTCGCGCTGGCACCCCCGGGTGCGGGTCCTCTGCGGGCCGCGCGTTCACCGGCGACGGCCGAACCGGCCGCTGCCGGCCTCCCGGCCGTCACCGGGCGCGGCCCGCCCCCTTCCGCACGTCACCCGCACCGCCGCGCCCGTGCGGCAAGCCTGAGCGCTGCGGGCGGCCCACGAAGGTGCTCCTGCCTTCCGGCCGCGAAGCGCGCTTGAGCGGCAACGTGGCCTCTGTGAGCCACCCAAAGGCGGGCGGCGTGCTCGGCCGCGCGGTTCGTCGCCGGGTGCGGATCGAGAGGTGATCACTTTCCGCGATCACGTCGGAGAGAGATGGGACGCAGGGACGCACAATTCCCCTTCATCTCTGGTGACTCCCTCTTTTCTCTTCTCTTCTTCGACATTCCAACAGAGATGAGGGGGTCTAGAGCGTCACTGCGTCCCAAAAAAAGCCGCATATGGGGCACGCGGCAGGTCAGAGGTGGGGACGCACTCGCCGAAAAACAGGGACGGAGTGCGTCCCAGGGACGCTGTTTTGGCCCCCAGAGCCCCTGCGTCCCAGGTGCGTCCCTCGGGTGCGTCCCACCCAAAGAGCGTCCCTAGCCCCTCGAATCCCTCACGCTCCGTGAGAAGCGCGCCGAGCCGCGGGATAGGGTGCGGACGGTCGACGGCACGGCGAGAGGCAAAGGCGGGCATGAGCGGCTTCGGTGACTGGCTGGCACAGTTCACGCAGGTCAGAGGCGCGATCGGAGACCTCGCGCGCGACGCGGCAGCGGACACCGACTGGCCGGAGGAACCCGACGAGCTGGAGACGTACGTCGACCACCTCGACGCCGCCGGCGCCTCCCCGGCCGCGCTGGAGACCCTGGCCGACGCCTGGACCCAGTACGCCGCCCTGAAATGAGCGTCCCGCTTCCCCGAAGACCCTCGTCTATCTGCCGTCCGGCCTGCGCGTTCGCGCTCAATCAAGCTAGATAGTCCGTTCCTGAGTGCGGGCACGCCGAAGGCCCGCCGGTGCTGTGCACGGCGGGTCGGCGGTGGAGCTTGCGCTACACGGTGATGGCCTCCTGGACCGGCTCCTGCCGTTCAGGCTCGGCAGCCGGATCAGGCTTCGGTACGTAGGTGACGGTCAGGGACCGCTTCGAGCCCGACTTCGTACGGGCGATGTCGACCCCGAGCTTGTCGAGGTCGGAGGCGACACGGTTCAGGCGGTTCGACAGGACGCCCGGGGTCTTGGGCCAGTGCTCGTTCGTCATGCCGATCTGGCCGGTCAGTTCGTCCAGCAGCTCCGCCGCCGTGCCCTGCCACACCTGGAGACCGTCCTCCGGGCGGGGCAGCACCCGCTTCATGAAGGTCAGGACCTGGGTGCCAACCTGGTTGGACTCCACGACCTCTTCGGCCAGCTCGGTGCGCTGCTGGAGATAGTCGCTCAGGATGCTGGTCGTCGTGCTGCCGCTGACCTTGTCGAGCGCGGCCATGATCAGGCCGTAGTCCGCCATACGCGGCAGCGGGATCTCGCCCTTGTCGGCCTTCTCCCGGACCGCCGGAAGCTCCTGGAGCGTCCGGACGAGGAGGTCGAGGAGCGCGCCGACGATCCGCGGCTGAGCCTCGTCGTACGCCTCCCACAGCGCGGTCTCGGTGCGCCGCTGGGTGATCCGGTGCAGGTGCACCGGGATCATGCGGTCCGCGAGGTCACCGCGCAGCGTGCCGACGTCGATGCCGTTGACGATCAGCACCCGGCGGAACTCCTGGACGGTGACGTCCGAGTCGCTGTAGAGCGTCCGCTTGACGTTGGCGTCGCCGGTGGCCGCGCGGCACATCGCGTCGGACAGCCACTCGGGGATGCGCGAGAGGTTGTCGAGCCCGACGACCCACGAGCCGACCGCCGCTGTGGACCAGTCGTCCGGGTCCTTCGGCGTCGACCGCGCCGGCGCGGCGGACGGGTCGAGCATCTTCACGAGCATCTTCGTCGCGGTCGACTTCGCGGTGCCCTGCTCGCCGGACAGGAAAAGGAGCGGGTGCGGGATGCCGGGGACGAGCCCGGCGACCAGCCACGACACGAGCAGCGGCCACGACGCGTCCGTGACATTCAGCAGTCCGCGCAGCTCCTTGAGTGACCCGCCGCCCTTGGGGATCGGGAGCGGCTGGGTGAGCTGGGAGCGACGGAAGAGCGGCTGGCCCGGCGCGGCTGGTCCCACGCTCCACCTCTTCGGAGTGACGGTGACGACCAGGCCGTCCGCGCGCCCGAGGTCGAGGAGGAACCCGTGCTCGGGACGCTTGCCGAGGGGGGCGACCCGCAGGTGCAGCGGCACCGGATCCTCTGCCTGGGCCCGTCCCTCGATGGCGAGCATCGCGTCTGCCAGCGCCGATGACGACGCGGCCTTGCCGTGCAACCCGTAGTACGTCCGCGCGAGTTCGGCGCGCAGCGAGATCCGTCCGCCGCGCAGCAGACGCGCGATACGCGGGCCGTCCTTCGGCACCGCGTACAGATCGCCCGCGTCGGACGTGCCGAACTCATACCGGCTGTCGGCCATCGCGATGATCTGGTCCGCCACGGACGGCGCCTTGTCGCCGCTGCTCTTCTTCGCGGCCGGACCCCGCGGCTGCGGCGGCGCGGACTTGGTCGACTCCTGCCAGGCCCGGAAGGCAGCGAGGTCCTCCGGGCTCACGTTCACGTCCTCGCTCATGCCGCGCCCCCGATCACCAGGGCGCGACGCAAGCAGGTGCGGCGGGATACGAACGTCTCGCATTCGAGACCACTCCTCGGGTGCCTGGCCCCGGGACGGTGAGACGTCGCCGGGGCCGCTTTCATTGCCGAGGCGTGGTCTACGTGGCGCTGAACCTTAGTGTCCTGCGGTGCGAAGTCGGTCACGCGGCACCGCCCATCCGGCGCGGCCGGGACAGTCCGGCGGTCATACCGGAGCGCAAGGTCTTCTCGATCTCGAACGCCGACTTCTCACCGAGCCCGGACGCCTGCGCGGCCTCCGTCAGATGCTCCTCGGCGACGGCCTGGTCCAAGAGCCCGGCGCCGATGAGCTGGCCAGCGCGATACGCCGCCAGGTTCAACCGGTTGTTCCGGCCGCCGGCCTGCATCGCCGCCAGCTCGTCACACTCACTGCGCAGGATCCCGTGCGCCCACCGCTGCTCGCGAGTGCCCTGACGGGTCAGATCCCGCAGCCGGGCGACCACGGCGACCGGGCGCGGCGCTCCCCCGCCCTTGGGTGGCTCGGGGGCGGTGGTGATCAGAGTCAGCAGCCATTCCGGCAGCACCGCCGGATCGGTGACGCTGCCCTCAAGCTCGTACGCGACGCCGTCGATCTCCGAGCCGATGCCGACGACGTACCCGCCGGCGGCGCGGGTGTCGATGCACCACCCGATCGTGCGAGCGGTGTTGCGAACCCTGATCCTGGCCGGGGCACGGTAGACGAGGTGACGGCCGCCGCTCGGAGTACGCACGGTCAGCGTCGGAGTGATCTGTGCGCCCGGGATCTGTGCGGCGAGCGAGTCGAGCATGGTCATGCCGTCGATGATGTCTGCGAGACCGGACACCTCCCCGTCGTGCGGAACGTCCAGGTCGATCGCGACCAGACTGGACGGACCGCACGCGACGCCGATGTTGAACGGCGCGCGTCCCCAGGTCCGCTGGATCAGCTCGGGATCACGGGTGGCCCGTGCCTCCCAGTCGCCCCACCGGGGCTCTTTCCCACCGACAGCCAGCGGGTGGACGTACATTCCGCGCTCCGCATACCGCAGGGCGCTGGCCAGCAGTTTTGCGCGCAAGGCTGGGATTGCTGTGTTGCTCTCCCGGGACTGTGGTGGCCTTGAGGCCGATCCATCTCGTACCCTCATCTGTGAGCGTTCCTTTCTCGTACCGCTCGAACTTCGCCGGGATTCTGGTCCTGGCCTTGCTGTAACCGAGGCGCCCTGGCAGGGGCGCCTTCGGCGTTTCTGAACCCTTATCGTGCATGCACATCCGCTGTGGATCTTCATCGTGCACGCTCGTTCGTGATGATCCATCCCTTTTGCGGTGCGGGCGTTGATGCGTGGCACCGCGTCGTGATGAAGAACGGCCCGTGGGGCCCGGAGTTCCGGGCCCCCCTGAGTCAGTTCAAAGGGGTGCTGAAGCGGAGCACCCAGCCAGGCCCCGGCTTGTGCACGGTCACCTCGACGGCGCGTCCGTCCGCGGCGTGGCCGATGTGGGTGATCTGTAGGAGAAGGCTTCCGACCTCCACCCCGAAGGCGTCGGCCTCGACCTGCGTGGCCGGGTACTGGACGACCTCCTCGATGACCTCGGTCTGCTCGAACCCGGCCTCTGCCATCCGGCTGATGATGCCGCCCCGGCCCGGGTCGGGGTTCTCGATGCCTGCGGCCTCGGCGACGTCCAGCGGCACGTACGAGTCGGCGAGCTGGACGAGCTGGTCGTCGTTGTACATGTGGCGGGCGCGGACGACGGTCTCTTCGGTCGCCGAGACGCCAAGGATGGCGGCGACCTCCGCCGGAGCTGAACCGCGACGGACCTGGGTCTCGACGCGAGGGGTTCCGCCGAGCCGCTTGATCTCGGTCTCGAAGGCGCCGCGGCTCTCGCCGGACTCCCGACGCTCCTTCAGGTAGCGCTCGGTTGCGTCGCGGACGATCGCGTTCTTGGTGCTCAAGGTGGTGGGTCCTCTCAGATTTCGGGCTGGTCGATGGGCCACTCGTAGCTGAGCGACCACAGTGTGGTGGGCAGGACGTGGATGCAGACTTCGACGGCTCGCCCCTCGGCGGTGAGGCCGACGTGGGTGATCTCGTAGACGGAGCGGGAGGCCGGGATGTTCAGGGCCTCTGCCTCCTCCTTCGTCGGAGTCCGTACGTCGATCTCCTCGCGGATTCGCTCCTGGGCGTGGCCGGCCTCAGCGAGGCGGGACTTGCTGCCGCCCTCGCCGGTGTCCTGCTCTTCGAGCTGGGTCCCGAAGGCGATGTCTCCGGGGAAGTACGAGGTGGCGACCTGCACGACGGACTGGTTCGCACGCATGGTGCGCGCGCGGACCACGACCTTCGCGGCGTGGTGAGTTCCCAGGATCTTGGCGACCCGGGCCGGAGGCTTGAGGCGACTGATCACGGTCTCGGAGTACGGAGTCATGCCCAGGCGCGCGATCTCGCTCGCGAACGCGCCGCGGGCACCGTCCTCCTCGCGGGCTGACTTGATGTACCGGCCGGTCCCGTCGCGGTGGATCTTGCCGAGGATTGGCGAGACGAACGTGCCTTCTCCGCGCCGGGAGAAGATCAATCCCTCGTCTTCCAGGACCCTGTACACGTCCCGTGCCGTCTGGAAGGCGACCCCTTCAGTCTCCTGGAGGTCGCGGACCTTCGGCAGGGGGGACCCGGGCGGATACACGCCCCGTCGGATCTTGTCTCGAAGCTCAGCGGCGAGCCGCTGAATCTTCGGGACCTTGCTCTCCTCCACGCCTGCTCCCTCATGTGTGATTGCTCGTTCCCCAGTCTGTCAGAACTAGTTCTGTCTGGATAGCTGGGCCGACCATACCTTGCGCTCGCGTCGTTTCGGAAGCGCAGAACTAGTTCAATCTGCTGTGTCGTAGAGACTCTGAACTAGTTCTATTGACAGGGGCTTCGGAGAGTGTCTTAATCATCACGTCGCCCCGCAGAACTAGTTCAGCGGAAGCGGCAGAAGGGGCCCGGTATGCCTTCTGTATTCGGGTCTCAGCCATGCCCAAAACACCAGAACTTGGCCCGACATGGCGCGGCTCTCCGGGTGATCTGCCAGGACCGCCGGAGAGCCGCCGGGGCCGTTACACCGAGAGGGGCACGACCCACATGAACATCATCGTCGCAGGCCAGCGCATCGTTACCGACTCCGAGTTCCTGGAGGTCGCGATCGGCTTCGGCTCCGAGGTCGAACCGCTCGACCTCGCCGAGGAGTTCACCGCCGGCGGGCTCGCCAGCCGGGACGCGCTGGCGTCCTTCCTCGCCGACCTCCAGGTCGAGACGGACACCGACCGCGAGGACGTCGCGTACTACAAGAACTTGCTTCGCCGGATGCCGCGCGAGCTGCGCGCCCGGAAGACCGTGTCCGCCCCGGCCGTCGTTGTGGTCGCGGCCAAGCTGGAGGCCGCCGACGACGTTCTCGGCTACGAGGCCGACGACTACGCCGCCGACTGGACCGGCGCCGACTTCGACTCGTACGAGGTACTTGCCGCGATCGGCCGCCCGGACCCGGTCGCCGCCGTCTGCCGCGCCCGCGAGTCCCGCACCGACCGCCGCTCGACCCGCGCCGCCCTGCGTGTCGTCCGCAACGAGGCCACGACGGGGGTGGCGGCATGAGGACCGCCCTCCAGATCGCGCTGTTCCTGCTGACCGTGCTGGAGATGACCGCCGGTGTCATCGCCGGGGTGGTCGCGCTCGCGAGCCTCATCACCGAGGCCGGCGCCCGCGTCCTCTCCCTCGGCTCGCAGCGTGTGGCCGCGTACGCCGGTCTCGCCCCGCTGTCCCTCCGACTCCGTGACGACCTCGCGACCGTCCTCTCGACGTCCGCCCCCGCGAAGGAGAACGACCGATGAGCACGTACCAGCAGGAGCGCCGCGCGGCCGACGCCCAGCGTGCCGAGCAGGCGCGGGAGGACCGGCGCCTGGATATGGAGACGCAGCTCAAGGCCAAGGAGATCAAGGCCGAGCAGCAGCGCGCCAACGCCGCCGCCGCCGAGGAGCGGCGCGCGCTCCGGCAGCGCGAGGACGACGAGCGCCAGGCCCGCCTCGCGAAGCAGCAGCGTGCGGACAAGCAGGCTGAGAAGAAGGCCAAGCAGCAGGCGAAGGCTGAGCGCAAGGCCGCCCGTGCCACCGCGCTGACGCCGGGGAACGTGTACCGGCTCGGCACGCTGGCTCTGGTCACCGCGTCGGCGCTCGGCAGCCTGCCCGCGCAGATCATCCACTTCGCGCACCTGTCGTGGATGCTGCTGCCGCTGCCGCTGTCGATCGAGGGCGCCGCGTGGGTGTTCGCGGCCGGCGTCGCGTTCGCCGACGCCAGGAAGCTCCCGGCGTGGGTGCGGTGGCTGCTGCGGGGCTTCATCCTCGGGGCCGCCGGGTTCGCCGCCACGATCAACTACCAGTACGGGCGCAGCCTGTCGGGCCTGACGGACGGGGAGTCGCTGACCGCCGGGATCGGGCTCGCCGCCGTGTCCCTGCTCGGTCCGCTCATGTTCGAGATCCGGCAGTGGGTCTCGACCCTGGATGAGCAGACCGGCTCCGTCGAGGACAAGAAGCGGCGGAAGGAAGAGGCGAAGGCAGAGAAGGAGCGCCAGGAGCACCTGGACCGCCGCCGCAAGGACCACAAGGAGATCGCTCAGGCGGCCGACCGCCTGATGTCCGCGCTGCCGTTCGGCAGCATCACTCCGGAGGACGCGTTCGCGACGGCGTGGGAGATCGAGAACGGCGCCACGTCCGGGTTCACCGCCGAGACCTTCGCCCGCGCCACGTCCTCCAAGGTTCAGCTCGGTGCCGCCTTCGAGCTGGGTGAGCACGTCCGCCCGGAACTGCTCCGGACCGGCCTCATGGTGTCGGCTCTGAACCCCCTCTCGAAGACCCTCCCGAAGCTCGGTCCGGTGACCCAGGTGCCCGTCTCACGGCCTGGCGCCAAGGTGCCTACAACCCAAGCGGGAATTGGGCTGTACGGCTCTCAGGAGGCCAGCCAGAAGGCCAGCGAATCCGCTAGCGAGAAAGCAAGCCGGGGACGGACCGACGAGGAGCTGGAACAGCTTCTGCCGGAGGCTCTCCGGGCCGCCGCCGAGCTGGTTGCCGAGGGTCGTCAGATCTCTGCGGCGGCGCTCGCCAAGCACCTGAAGATCCGTCGCGAGGACGGCATGAAGCTGCGGGACCGTGTCATCGCCGAGCGCAAGCTGCGGTTGATCGGTGACGACGGCGACGCCGCGGCTGTGGGTGCGTGATGGCCCGCCGGATCGCCTTCTTCTACGACCCCGAGGCCGAGCGGAACGACGTGCCGACCTATCCGTGGGGGTTGGCGCCGGCGGGCCTCGCGACCCGGGCCCAGCTCGTGGCGAAGGGGCTGCGGCCCCGGGGGAAGCACGTCGCTCAGGTGATGTGGGACTCCAGTCGCAGTCCGCAGCCGCGAGTCGCCTTCCTGTACGAGATCGCCACGGCCACGCCGCCGACGCCGCTCACCCCGGCGAAGGCGAAGGCCCTGGAAGCGGCGATGCGAGCGCGCCGCACCTGCCCCGAGTGCGGCGACGTCGGGCCGTACTGCCTGTCGACCTCGCTCGGCACCTGCCTCCCGTGCTCGGACGGCTTCGTCCCCGCCGCCTGATCGACCCGCCCCGTAAGCCGCGGGGCCCGGCGCCTCCCTACCAAAGTCGCCGCCGGGCCCCGCTTCCTCCCGAAGGAGAAGCACCAGCATGACCGAGCTGCCGACCAACCCGAGCCACGACCGTACGGACTTGGCCACCGTCACCTACCTCCACGGCGCGCTGTCTGCCGCGGACCCCGGCCCCACTCCCGCCGCCCCCGCTTTGGGTGGCACGACGGGAGCCTCCGACAAGGCCGCGGTTGTCGAATCGGCCCGCCACGTCCTCGAAGGTGAGGTGACCGTCTCCGAGCTGGAGGTCGCGAAGGAGACGGACCTCGACACGTTCGACGACCGCCCGCTGATCCCCGCGTGGATGAAGTCGCCCGAAGGCTGGGCCATGTACTCCGGGATGTTCTACCGGGCCCGCATCCGCGACTACCGTCGGTGGGTACGCCGCCAGCGCACCGACCGGGGCCACGCCGCACAGTTCGTGCGCGGGCGCCGCCGGATCGGCGACTGGGTGAAGGGATTCGAGGGCATCCAGCTCCAGGCGGTTGCCCACCAGGCGCACATCGCGGCGTCGCAGGCCCGTTCGGCGGCCCGGACCGCGAGGTTCACCCCCGGCCTGATGAAGAACAAGAAGGCCGTCGCCCAGCAGTCGGCGGACCGCGCCCAGACAGTCGCGATGAAGGCGATCGCCGAACACAAGAAGCTCCGGACCCAGCACCGCCGCGCCTACGGAGTACGGGTCGGCGTCGCGTACGGGCCGCCGATGGCCGCGATCACGACCGGCTTCCTGACGGCCGGATGGATCGGCGCGACGGCCGGCAGCCTCGCCACCTTCGCCGGGGGCGCCGTCGCAGGACGCCACCAGGTCACCGAAGAGACGGACTGGTCGACCGACTGGCGGTCGATCGGCGACGGCGACGCGATGACCGCACCGGTGCTCGACGCCGCGTTCCGCGCGGCGAAGGTGATCGGCGCGGACGAGTCCCTGGCCATCGTGAAGATGCCGATGCTCGACGCGCGCGGCGCCTGGTCGGCGATGGTGGACCTGCCCCCCGGCATTCCCGCGAAGAAGGCAATGCGGTCCGTCTCCGAAATCGCCTCGGCATTCGGAGTCGAGGACGCGCAGATCAACCTCGCGAAAGCCAAGGGAAAGGGCGCCCGCTCAGGACGTCTGGAAATCTACGTCGCGCGCGAACTGCCGTTCACCGAAGGCGCCGCGCCCGGCCCGCTGCTCGCACTGGAAGCCGCCACGAACTTCTGGGGACGTATCGCAATCGGCCCGGACGTGCGCGGCCTGCCGATCTCGATTTCCGTGGTCGAGCGCTCCGGCCTGGTCGGCGGCGAGCCCGGCGCGGGCAAGTCGGCGTCCGGCAACGTCATCCTGCTGGCCGCCGCACTCGACCCCCGAGTCATCCTGTGGCTCGCGGACGGAAAGGCCGGCGGCGACCTGGAGCCGTTCGCCGACCTGTGCGAATACTTCGAAGGAGACGCCGACCCCGAGGCGTTCCACGACATGCTCGTGGAAGCCGTCGCCGACATGAAGGCGCGATACGCCCTGCTCAAGAAGCTGGGCAAGCGCAAGGTCACCGAGGAGCTGGCCAACAAGTACCCGCTGCTGCGCCAGAAGCTGCTGTGGGTGGACGAGCTGATGTTCTACACGACCGACGACGAGCACGGGAAGAAGATCACCAAGCTCCTGCGCAACCTGGTCTCCCGGGGCCGTGCGGCGGGCATCGTGACCTTCTGCGCCACCCAGAAGCCCGGCTCGGACGTGGTCGACACCAGCCTCCGTGACCTGCTGTCCATCCGGTGGGCGCTCCGCTGCACCACACCGGAGGCGTCCGACACGATCCTCGGCAAGGGCGCCGCCGCGGCTGGCTACTCGGCAAAGAGCATTGAGCCCGAGATGCGCGGCGCCGGACTGCTGTGGGCCGAAGGCTCCAACCCGGTCCTCACCCGCGCCGACTACTACACCGACGACCAGGTCGAGCTGCTGGCCAGCCGCGCGTACGACCTGCGCAAGGCCGCCGGCACCCTGCCGGAAGGGCCGACGACCCTCGCCGACCAGCTCCGGGCGAAGGGCGAGGACGACGCCAACGTGCTGGCCGTTCTCGTTGACGTCTTCGACGCCTACGACCAGACGGCGAAGGAGGACGGCGCCGAGGCCGATCTCGACTGGCTTCCGGGGACGGTCCTGGTCAACGCGCTCCAAGCGGCCGGACTGACGATCTCCCCCGAGAAGCTCGGGCGCCTGGTGGTGCGCGAGGCCGACGAGAAGAAGAAGCGGGCATGGGAGGACAGCACGTCCGCACTCAACGGATTCCCCCTCGCGGCGGTGCTGCGGACGATCCAGACGAAGTACGGCCTGACCGCCTGATCCCGGATTCATCCCGGACAGACACCCGGTATGCCCCGATATGCCCAGTGATCAGGTGGTCACCGACCTGGACAGGAGCCCCGCGACCTGGACGCGCGTCGTCCAGGTCGCGGGGGCTCCATCCGGGATGAGGACCCCCTCTGACCTGCATCGACAGGCAGCCCGGCCAGGTTGAATCCAGGTCGAGAACCACACAAAGCCGACAGGACGACCGGAAGGCGGATCCCGTGTTCACCAGTGCTCCCGACCTCGACCTCCAGGGCCTCGCGTACGTCAACGGCGCCCCGCTCGTGTGCAGCGCGTGCGACGGCGCGTACTCGCTGCGGATCTACAAGCAGGGTGCGCGCGAGGTACTTCCCGCCGCGATCTCCTGCCTGTCGTGCGGGCACTGGGACCCTTGTCCCCAGGTCGTGACCAACGGCCTGGTCGACGCCGTTCTCGACGCGAGGACGGGGCGGGCGAAGGCGGAAGACCGCGACACCTTCGCCGCCGAATGGCGCGGCATCGTCATGGTCGGCGAACTCGTGCCGGAGGTCGTCATGGACGACCTGGTCGTCGGGCTCAAGGTGCTGCACGAGAACGTGAGCAAGGACGCCAAGGGCTGGTTCCGCTCGAAGAAGAAAGAGGCCAAGGCCCGCGCGAAAGACGCGAAGGACAAGGTCACCACCGCCGGGAAGGAGAAGGCCGGCGGCGCGGTGAGCGCGGCGAAGGCGACCGCGCTCACCACGGCCTGGACCCTCCAGACCGGCGGCGCCGGACCGGCCACGGTCGCGAAGCCGAAGCGGTCCCGCTGCACGGTCAAGGGCTGCCGGGGCGGCATGGTCACCCTCTCCACCAAGCTCCACTCCCCCACCGGCAAGTCCCGCGAGGTCAAGATCCCGTGCGGCGTCTGCCACCGCACCCGCGCCTGACAGCCCCCTCGCGGAAGACTCTTCAAGCTTCTGACCAGCACAGACACCAATCATGCAGACTCCAAGTCTGCGAACCCCTGGACATGCAGACTCGGAGTCTGCATACTCGAATTACCGCAAGCGAAAAAGCAAGCGGAAAACAGAGGAGAAGACTTGTGACCACCCGAAAGATCGCCGCCGAGACCACCGGTCCCGTCACCATCGACGCCAGCCTCCTGCGCCACGGCGGCGCGATCTCCGTCCGCACCGACGCCCACTGTGAGCGGGCCGTCCTCACCATCAGCACCACCGACGAGGACGGCGCCGCCGCCGACGCGGTCCGCGACGCCACGCTCCGCCGGTCCACGACCGGCCTGGTCGCTGCGGTCGAGGGCAAGGGCGGCGGCGCCAGCGGCACCACGGTCATCACCGGCGGCGGACGCGGCATGACCGTGATCCAGAGTTCGGGGTCCGTCCACGGCAGCGTGGTCGGGATGAACTTCGTCGGAGGCAACGTCTACGTGAACGGGGCCAGGATCTCCGGCGGCGCGACCACCGTCGTCACCGGCACCGCCCCGATCGAGATCACCGCGACGGTCCCGCCGGGCAGCAAGGTCATCGGCCGCACCGACTCCGCCGACATCGAGGCCCGCGGCTCGTTCGCCGTGGTCTCGGGCCACACCCAGTCCGGCGACATCCGGGTCGACCACACCGAGAAGCTCATCGCCTCCACCAAGTCCGGAGACGTCACCGTCGACAAGGCCGCCGACTCGAACATCAAGACCATGTCCGGCGACGTGCAGCTCGACCGCACCGACCTGGCCGAGGTCCACACGATGTCCGGCGACATCGGCGTCCGGGACTTCGGCGGAACCGCCCGGCTGAAGACCATGTCCGGCGACATCCGGGTCCACGCGACCGCCGGCGGCGACCTCGACGCCAGCAGCATGTCCGGCGACATCAGCGTCACCGCGACCCCGGCCGCGCTGGACGCGGACCTCCAGGTGCGGCCCCACTCCATGAGCGGCCGGATCAACGTCCCGTCCCGCCGGGTGCCGGGCTCCGGCCCCCGCCGCCGCTCCTGACCTCGCCCCGGGGCGGCCGTCATCCCGGCCAGGAATCCGCCGACCGCCCCGGGCCCCGACCCGACACCGCAAGTACAGACACGGAGGACTCAACTCATGCCCCTCGACCCCGCCTTCATCTCCCGGTACGCCGACGACATCGCGTTCGTCGCCGAAGAGCAGCCCGCCACCAACGCCGAAGACTTCATCAGCCAGCTCCAGCACGCCGGCTACGTCCTCGACACCTACGCCGGGATCACCGGTGCGGAGGACCTGGACACCGCCGCGACGTACCTCAGCGACGCGCTCGACTCGACCGGAGACGAGCACCGTCTCCTCGTGGACCGCGCCGCCAAGTACCTCGCGGGCGCCAGCGACATGGTCGAGGAGTACCGGCTGATGGTCTGACCCGGCCCGCTCTGTCGTCGCCAGCCGCGCTTGCGGTTGGGGGCGGCAGAGCGGCCCGGACCAGCCAGGCCCCGACTCAATCCGCCAGCAATTCCGCCAGCAGAAAAGAAAGCAAAGGAGACAGCGGTGAAGAAGCCCAACCGCCTCGTGACCTTCCTGCTCAGCCTCATCGGCCAGAGCTGGGCCTACGAGACCAAGGAAGAGGTCGCCGAAGTCATCGGCATGAACGTCTACGACGCCTACGAGGGACGGGTGAAGACCCACCGCCGGGGAGCGGCCCGCCTCACCGACTCGCTCGCCTTCCAGCCCGGCCTGGTGGACCTGCACGACGAGCTGAACGACACGTGGCACTACCTCGTGGCCATGCAGGACCGCGCCCGCGAACTCGGCTACCCCGACCTGGCCGCCACCTTGAAGCAGGCTGCCGTGAGCACCGTCGACATCATGGCGGACGTCGACCTGGCCGCCGAGCAGACTGTTCCTTCCCCCGGAATCCCCGCCAGCAGGTAGGGCGCCCCGTGGCGGCCGTCATCCCGGCCAAGGTCCGCCGGCCGCCACGGGCCCCGATCCCGCTCCGCAAGGGCAGCGGGGGGAGCCACATCATCCCCGACACCGAAACGGAGCCAGAAATGCCCCGCCCCGACAAGGACACCCGCGCTGCCGCGAAGGCGCGTATCGCCGAACTGAAGACGATCCGCGACAAGGCGCACGAGGCCGCCGAGAAGGCCAAGGCCGACGCCGACGAGGAGATGTGGAAGGCCATCGCCGCCGAGCTGGACAAGGGCGAGGCCCTCCAGCTCGACGCCGCCGAGGCCACCGCCTTCTCCCGCGACCACATCGCCAAGCGCACGAAGCAGTACCGCACCACGCAGGACTGAGCCCCGCCCGGCCCCCGGACCCGACCCGGGGGCCGCCGAGGTCGCCGATTCAGGTCTAACTAGCTAGATAAACCATCCCGAGACAGAGAGCCGAGGTCGCCCCCGTGAGTACCGAGAACCCCGCCGACAGCCGCCGTCCGCTCAGCGAGTCGGAGGCCGAAGCCGAGGCCCGCCGGATCATCGAGGGTCTGTGGACGTCCGAGCCCGCGGCGACCTCGCCGACGTCGTACGTCGACCGGACGCCGGTCCCCGCGTACGGCACCACGCCGCCCGTGGTCCAGCCGGACAACCGGGTCGTGCCGCCGTGGGCCGCCGGGGTGGCCGTCGCCTCCATCGGCGCGGGTGCCGGCATCACGGGTGTGGGCTGCGGAGTCTGGCTCGTGCTCCAGGGCCTGGCGAGCGTCACGTTGACGTCCGTCCTGTTCGTCACGCTCCCCATCGCCGCTGTGGCCGCCATGGTCGTCGCGGTCGGCTCGGTCGTGCGCTCGGTGAAGGCCGCGAACGTCACGACCCACCACCACTACTCCGGCCCCGTCCACCAGGAGAACAACACGCAGGTCGAGAACCACGGCAAGTGGTTCGGCGGCCGGTCCACCACGAACGTCAGCAACTGAGGAGACCACGATGCCGAACAAGACGGCCCTCAACCCGCCGAAGGGCGAATGCCGACAGTGCTGGTACCACGCCTACGCGTCGCGGGAGGCCCACAAGGGGCTCAAGCCGCGCGAGGACTGCCCGGCGTGCGTCGACCACATGAACAACGGCCACGGCAACATGATCGTGGGGAGCTGACCATGAAGCTCCCCTGGATGAAGCGCGCCGAACGGCGCCTGTGGAAGGCCGTGACGACCGTCGCCGATCTCGGTGAGCTGATGGCCCGCTGGCTGGAGGGGGAGATCGCCTCCCGCCCCGGCTACGCCGCCCGCTACGGCCCCGACGAGGAGACCGCGCACCTGGTGCCCACCCTCGCCGCTCTGTGCCGAGCCGGGTACGTCACTACTCAGTCCCAGCCCGGATTCGCCGGTACCGGCGTGGACGGCCTGTGGTGGGAGCAGCGCGCCGCGGTCGACCTGGTGGTCACCGACCCCGAGCTGCTGCACCGTCTGGTCGACGCCGCCACCAGTGCCGGCATGGTCGTCCGCGTCAACGACCACCGGCTCGACCACGGCCAGGACGAGCCGGTCATCGTCACCACCTGCGATGGCGAGCCCATCACCGCGTTCGGCGGCCGGATCAGCCGCGCCAACATGGCTGTCCAGTGGCCCGAGCTGAACCGCGACCTCTACGACCAGGTCGCGCACGGCAGGTACGTCTCGATCGTCGCGCCGGAGTACGGACTCGACGGCGAACGCCTGTGGGTGGTGCTCGACTTCCTCACCGGCCTGCGCCGCCGGGAGCCGCACGACCCGTGGGCCCGGTCCGCCGGCTGACCCGCACCCGGCGACGTCGCCACGGCCAGCGCACGACCTCCCCCGCCTTTGGGTGGCACGAGATCAGCCCGGAAGCGGCCGCAGCTCGACCGCTTCCGGGCTGTGCACTGCCTCTTTCGGGTGAGACGTACGCCACGCACGGTGTGCGCCAGGGGAGCGGACACGGGCCCCGACCTGCGGGATTCTTCTCCGGTCGGACCGGACCGACAACCCTGTGCAGACTCGGAGTCTGCGAACCCCTAGACGTGCAGACTCGGAGTCTGCATACTCGAATTACCGCAAGCGAAAAAGCAAGCGAAAATCACAGCCGGAACATTACGAGGGAGCCCAGAATGACCGCAGCAACCGTCTTCGCCGCAGTCTTCATCGCACTGTTCGTGGCGCACTCCGTCGGGGACCACTGGGTCCAGTCCTCCTGCCAGGCGGCCACCAAGGGCCTGCCGGGCTGGGCCGGTCGGCTTGCCTGCTGGCGCCACGTCCTGGGGCTGACCATCACCAAGGGCTTGCTCCTGGCGCCGGTCGTCGTCCTGCTGGACCTGCCGGTCAGCGCCCTCGGTCTGGTGCTCGGCTTCGCGATCGACTCGATCAGCCACTACTGGGCCGACCGCCGCACCACGCTGAAGAAGCTCGCCGACCGGGTCGGCAAGGCCGAGTTCTACAGCCTTGGCACCCCGGCCCACCCCGCGCACCCCGTCACCGCCGAGGGCACGTACGCGCCGACCCTCGGGACCGGCGCTTACGCCCTGGACCAGAGCTGGCACATGTTCTGGCTCGGTGCCGCCGCGCTCATCATCGCCGCCATCTGAGAAGGAGAGACCGACATGACCAGCGAGATTCCCGAGACCAGCGAGACGCCCGAGACCGAGTGGGCCACCGTGGACTACGTGGTCGACATCGTGGCCGTCGACCCGGACGGTCAGGTCCTGGAGATCCAGCGCCGCTGGGACCCGTTCGCGGGCAAGTGGGCGCTCCCCGGTGGCTACGTCGACGCTGGCGAGACCTCCAAGCGTGCCGCCGTGCGCGAGCTGGGCGAGGAGACCGGCGTCGAGGTCACCGAGGACGACCTGATCCTGGTCGGAGTCTTCGACACGCCGGACCGCGACCCGCGCGGGCGGGTGGTGAGCGTGGCGTACGCCGCCCTCGTGCCCGCCGGCACCACGGCCGTGGCGGCGGACGACGCCGCCGCCACGCGCTGGATGCCGCTGACCGCCGACCCTGACGACCTCGCCTTCGACCACGCCGAGATCCTGCACACCGCGCGCGGGACCCTGGCCTGGGCCGGATTGCCGAGGCTCTGACCAGCCCACTCACGCACTATCTGCCTAGATAATCCGTTCACGACGCGAAGGGAAGTCCGCTTGATGAGCAGCACCGAGAAGATGACCGTGGAGCAGGAGCTGGCGGCGGCCGTCGCCATCGTCCGGATCGGCCTGGACCGGATCCGCGACGCCGCGTGCCGCACCGAGGACGTCGGCCCGCACGTCGCCGCCCTCCGGACCCTGTACGACGCGGCCAACCCGGAGGACGGCGTCCTGGCGGCCGTCGCCGACGTCATCGGCACCATCACGGTGTCGGTCCAGGAAGTCGACCACGAGGACAACGACCGCGTCACCGAGCTGCTGGACGAGGTGCAGTCGTACGCACAGGACAAGACCGGCGAGCGCATCGACAAGGCCCTTGGCCTGCTGAGTGCGCTGCTCCTGATCTGCCAGAACTGCCGGGCCACGGGTCCCGACGTGAAGCAGATGGACGACCCCTTCACCGCGGCGCTCTTCACCGAGTGGCCCACCCACGAGCAGGTCGTCTACTGCGAGAACTGCGCGACCGCGCGGTTCGAGGAGAGCTGAGATGGCTGCCTTCCGCCACGACGGCAACGGGCTCGACTTCACCGACCTGTTCTGTGGTGGCGGGGGCAGCGCCACCGGCCTCGTAGAGACCGGCTACACGCTGCGTCTGGCGGCCAATCACGACCCCGTCAGCATTCGCACCCATGTGGCCAACCACCCCATGGCCGAACACCTTTGCGCCGACATCAACGCGCTCGACAAAAGGCGCCTTCCCCGCACGCGCATTCTGTGGGGCAGCCCGATCTGCACCGAGGTCGCACCTGCCGGCGGACGGAAGCGCAGCCGTGGGCAGCTCGCCGTCGACCTGGATGGAACGGGCGAGGACGGTATCGCCAAGCAGGAGACGTTCGAGCGGACCAGGGCGACCGCGCTCGACATCATCGCGGCCACCGAGGTGCACCGCTACGACGCTGTCATGTGCGAGAACGTCATCGAATTCGCCACCGACTGGGAGCTGTTCGACTGGTGGCTCAGCGGGATGAAGATCCTCGGCTACAACCACCAGATCGTCTGCGCCTCTTCGGCCCATCTCGGTGGTGCCGAGAACGCCCTCGCCCCGCAGTTCCGGGACCGCATCTACATCGTGTTCACCCGGGAAGGAATCCCGCTCCCGAATCTGGAGGTGCGGCCGGACGCGCTCTGCCCGGAGTGCGGCCCCGTGCAGGCCCGGCAGGTATGGCGCAACGAGCGCCGCCGGAAGATCGGGAAATGGGGTGTGCAATACGACTACCGCTGTCCCAACCGGGCGTGCGGGCACCTCATCCTCGACCCCACCGTCCGGCCCGTCTCCGAGATCATCGACTGGGACCGGCCCGGTACCCGGATCGGCGACGGCCGGCCGGACCGCAAGAAGTTCACCCCGTACGCCGCCGCCACCCGCGCGCGAGTGGCGCACGGCCTGGCGACGTACGGCAGCGCCCCGCACGTGGCGATGCTCCGTCGTAACGGCACCGCCGTACCCGTCACCGCTCCCGTACCGGCGCTGTCCGCACAGGGACGGCACCACGCGCTGGTCATCCCCATCGGCCGCAAGGGGGCACCGCGCACGACCGGCGAGCCGCTGACGACGCTGGCGACGAAGCCGCACCACAGCTTGGTCCGGCCGGCGCCCACAGTGGACGACTGCACGCTGCGCATGTTCACCACGGCCGAACTGATGCAGGTCCAGAGGTTCGGCGCGGATTACGTCCTTCACGGCAACCAGGAGGAGCGGATCCTCCAGGCCGGTAACGCCGTCAGCGTCAACGCGGCCCACTGGCTCGGTGAGCGAGTGAAAGCCGTCCTCTAATCCGCAAGCAGAAAAGACAGCCCAAAAGCCAGCGAATTCAAGGAGCTTCATGTCCATCCACCTGGTGTCCTTCGGCTACGGCCACGGCCCGACGCCCACGGCCGACCTCGTCTTCGACCTGCGAGCCCTGCTCCGCAACCCGTTCCACAACCCCGAGCTGAAGCACCGCACCGGGCTGGACCAGGAGGTCTACGACCACGTCATGGCCACCCCGGGCGCCGACCGGCTCGCGTTCAACGCTGTCGCCACCGCCCGCGGCCTTGCCGAGGACACCGGCGCCGACGTCACGATCGCGTGGGGCTGCACCGGCGGCCGGCACCGCAGCGTCGGTCTGGCCCGCGCCTCGTACGAGCTGCTGTGCGCCGCCGGTGACGAGGTCACCATCGAGCACCGCGACATCGACCAGGCGCTACTCCCGGCCGGAATCCACAACCGCGCCCGCCACACCGACCCTCCGAATCAGACGGACATGTTCATGGTCGACCTCGACGGCGGCCGGGGCGGTCCCCTTCCGGGCGACATGGTCTGATCGCCCCACGCTGTCCGACCCGCACGACAGGATGAACCCGGGGCCGCCGTCGAGGCGGCCCCGGCTCGACCAACAAGGAAGGCACCACCTCATGACGGACCTGCACACCCTGCTGGGCGGCTCCACCCCCGAGAACAACCTCGCCGAGGAGTACGCCCGCGTCGTGGACCACTTCGGCCGCATCGCGGGCGCCGTGGAGGACGGCAATCTGTACTACGCCTGGGACAAGGTGAGCGGGCTGCGCAGCGCGCTCGACGCGTTCGAGGCCCGGCTCGGCAAGGAGGTCACTGCTGACGGAGAGACCTTCCAGCGGTTTGCCGGGCAGGACCTGGACGGCGCGAAGACCGCCACCGCAGCCGTCGCCTTCGCTCGCTCTCACCGCGCGGGCCGACTGCTGCACCCCGCCGAGCAGATCAAGGACGAGGCCGTGCGCCAGGCGGTCCTCGACGGCGAGGAGCGTAGTCGGCGCTTCCGCGCCGACCTCGACGGCTGACGACAAGTGCGTTGGCCACGGCTGGCGATGACCACCGAGATGACTACATCCGCATTCCAGAGGAGACCGACCCCATGACCGACAAGACACCCGCCAAGCTCGCCGACGACGCGTACGAAGCTCTCCGGGCCCTCAACCACGCCACGCTGGCCCCGAGCCGGGGAGACGAAGACTGGCAGTTCCCCGGCGATGCCTACAGCGTGGTCGGCAACCTCTCCCAGATGGCGATGGTCCTGCCGCAGGCGCTGGCGCAGACCGAGGCCCTGGTGAAGCACCTGGACTCGGGCGGGAACCTGCGCAGCGACAGGGACACGCTCGACACCGACCTCGCCGCCACGTACGAGGGTCTCGCCGAGGCACAGGCAGCGGCGCAGACGTTGTTCGAGGCGCTCAACCGGGCCCACTCCGGGCTCAGCCCCATCGCGTACAAGGACTGACGGGCACTTCGCTCGTTGTACAGACGAACCCGGGCCGATCGGCGGCCCGACCGAGCAGAAGGACAGACATGAACTACCCGAACATCGAACCGCTTCCGCCCGTCAGCGGAGGCTCGCTCACCGAGCTGCGCGAGCTGCTGAACGTCACGGACGAGTCGTGGGCGAGCATCGTCCCCTGGCTTGTCACCGGCCTGATCCCCGACGTCCCGCGCCCTGTGCTGTTCCTCACCGGCGGGCAGTGCAGCGGCAAGTCCACGGCGGCCCGGATGCTCGCGCACATCCTGGACCCGGCGGTGGTGCCCTTCGCCCGGCTCCCCCACAACGAGGAGGCGTGGCAGGCGGCAGAGACCGTGTCGGTCCCCGTCTTCGACAACGTCACCCGCATCCCCGACGCAGCCTCGGACCGGCTGTGCTGTGCGGTGACCGGCGGCGCGAGGGCGAAGCGCTCCCTCTACACCGACACCCCGGTCACCACCCAGCAGCCCAGCCGGGCGGTCATCCTCGCCGGAACCATCGCCCCCGACGAGATCCCGGCCGACCTGGTGGACCGCACGGTCGTCGTGGAGCTGGACCACATCAGCGCGCCCCGGCCGGAGTCGGAGCTGTGGGAGGCGTACGACGAGGCCCGGCCGCGCATCCTCGGGGCGCTGCTCGACCTCCTGGTCGTCGTCCTCGGCAAGCTGCCGGCGCTCCGGGAGAAGGCCGACCGGGGCGAGATCCCGGCGCACCGGCTGGTCGACCACGCACTCGTTGTCGTGGCGCTCGAAGAGGCTGTGCCGAGCGCGAGCGCGTAGGAGACTCGACACCACCGACCGAAGGAGAGGCCGTGACAGCACAGTCCGAACACCACGATGTTGTACCGCCGATGGGCACGCTCGCCGAGCTGCGCGCGGCTCTGAGGGTCTGGGGTATCCCAGGCGACGCCGACGACTTCGAGCGGGAGCTGGCGGACGCCGATCTGGACGACCTCACGAAGGTCCGTGAGATCACCCAGGCGTACCGGCACCGGGTCCTGCTGCGGTGCAACCCGCAGGCGATGGCCGCCCTGATGCGCGGCACCGAAGACGTCGCTTTCGAGCTGGGCCAGAAGATGGCCGCCGAGAGGAACGCGCGGTGACCCACGTTTTCTACAGCGACGCCGCCGAGAAGATCCTGGGAGAACTCAGTTCGAGCGAGCAGGCGGCCGTCGAATCCGTTCGCCGGTTCGTGGAGGAGGACCCGGACTCCGAGCGGGCCCGCGACTTGCCCGACGCCGACCCTCGTTCATCGTCCTGGGTCATCGAGTTACTCCCCGACGAGACCGGCGGGCGCGGGATCTCCGTCGTCTACCGGTTCGACTCCCACTTGGACGCCGCGCTGATCCTGTGGCTCATGTCGGGCGACACGAGAGTGTCAGTGGCTGGCGACATGGCGGGCGTCAGTGCGAAACGCACCCGTCAGGTTCTCGCGGCGGGCTCCCGGGTGCGCCTTCGGCGGCCTGACCCAGTTTTCGGCTGCCGCGCTCGGTGTCGGCGGTAGGCAGCCACCGAAGGCGGCTGGTAGCCAGTGGTGATTACTTGATTACGGAACGTGATTCTGGATAGATAGGTGACCGTACAACGTTCCCTTATCTGTCAAAGGAAGTTGATCACATGAGGCGCGTCATCACCGCAGCTCTCGGCGGCGCACTGGTCGCCGCGACGCTGACCCTGAGCCCAGCGGCCGCTTATGCTCAGGCCGGCCTGTATCCCACCTACACCTGCAACAAGGTGGAGTCGGCAGGCGGTAATGCCTACCGCGGGAGCGGGAGCTGCCGCGCGTCCGAGGACGCCACGGTCACCAATGGCTCTGTGGGGGGTGCTTTCGTGCTCGCCGACGGGGCCGGGGCAAAGACCGTGTGCGCTTACGGGACAGTCAAGATCCCGTTCGAGGTGTCCTGCCAAACGTTCTAAAGGGCACCGGACCAGGCCCCCGTTCGGCCAAGGGGAGCGACGCAGCGGGGATCCAGGCTCAGCCCGGGTTGCCGCTGCGGTTCTCGCTCGCGTCTCCTCTCGTTCCTTAGAGGAGTTCGCCGATCTCCTCCAGGGGCAGTCCGAGGTGCTTGGCCGCGCCGATGAACGCGAGGCGCTCGACAGCCTCCTCGCCGAACGTGCGGTATCCGGAGGGGGTGCGGTCGGCCAGCAGCAGCCCGGCACCCTCGCAGAAGCACAGGGTGGTGGCCGGGACGCCGCAGCGTTCGGCGAACTGGGAGATCCGCATCGTGCTCACACCCCGGCGGTGAACCTTCCACCTGGCTCGAAGGTCAAGTCGTCCGAGGGGCGGCCGTGGTTGTTGCGGCTTCGTCGTACGCGGCCAGGGTGCGGTAGAGGGTGGAGCGGCCGACGCCGAGGTGCCGGGCGATCGAGGTGACGGGTTCCTTCGCATCACGGCGCCGGAGGGCGACGGCGAGCTGGTCACCGTCGATGGCGGGCGGGCGCCCGCCGTGGTTGCCGTTCGCCGCGGCGGTGTCCAGGCCGACCAGGGTCCGCTCGTGGATGAACTCCCGCTCGACCTCCGCCATCGCGGCGAACACCACGAACAGGACCTTGCCCGCGCCCTGCGGGTCGTACATCCCGGCGAGCGGGCCGCCGAGGATCTCCAGGCGGTGGTCGCGTTCGGCGAGGTCCTGTGCGGAGGTGATGAGCTCGATCATGTTGCGGCCGAGCCGGTCGAGCATGGTGACGGTCAGGGTGTCGGCCGGGCGCAGGTCGGCGAGCGCCGCGTTGTACTCGGGGCGGATCTTCTCCCGGGTGCCGATCTTCTCGACGTAGATGCGTACGCAGCCGGCCTTCTTCAGGAGGCGGACCTGTCCGGCGAGGTCCTGGCCCTTGCTGGAGACCCGGGCGTACCCGATGCGGTCGCCGACCCGCGCGAGGAGTGCGGGGTCGAGAGCGGGTTCGGGGCCGGGCTGCCAGGTGCGGCCGGGGCCGCGTGCGGCGGGGATACGGATCGCGGGCCCGGACTTGAGCGCGGGGATCTTGCCGTAGCGGCCTGTGTGGTAATCGACGGCGACGACGCCGGAGTTCGCCCGGCACACCGACCCGGGCGGCGCCCCGCACCGCGGGCACGGTTCACGCTCGATCAGCTCCGCGCGGGCGATCTCGTCCAGCTCGGCGTTCACGCGTTCCCTTCCCGCTTGGCCGCCCGAAGCGGCGTGTCCCGAATACCCGTCCCGCTTCTCCGTGGCGCCCGTCGGTTTCGGGACGCCTTTCGGGACGCCTCCCGCGCCCTGGCTGCCCCGGCGGGTGACCGTCCCGGAATCGGTCGTTTCCGGGACGGCGGGACACGTGCCCTGCTCTAGCAGTTGGAGGGGGCGGGACGCAGCCGTTCCGGGTCCGGTTCGCCAGTTCGAGCGGCACTCATGTCAGTGGGGTGTCGCGGCGGCGACATGCCACTGACACTTCGGGACGTGGCGAAGATCGCGGCGGAGGTTCGGCGGGCGGCGGTGTCCCGGCTTGAGGAGCTGCGCGCCGACGGCGTGCTGACGGCCGGACACGTACGGACCGTCGCGCAGAGCACTGGGGTGAGCGAGCGCACCGTGTGGCGGTGGCTGTCCCCGCCAGCCGCCCGCCCCGTCCGGCAGCCGCGGCCGCACTACCTCCTCAGCGAGACCGACCGTGAAGCGTTCGCCTTCTACCGGGGCAACATCGCAGCCCTGCACCGCGCCCGGCACGCCGTGGTCGCCGGGGACGGCACCACGGCCGGTGCGCCGGTGCCCGGCTTCCTCGCCGAAGGATGGGCCAGGGCACGGCCGGTGACGCTGCGGACTTTGCAGCGGGCGTTCGCCGAGGAGCTGACCCCGGCCGAACGGGCGGCGTGGCAGAGCGGAGAGTCCGGCCGGCGCGCGGCCTCGGTATACCTGCAACGACCCGACGCGCTGCGCGGCCGGTGCTGGGAGATGGACCACAAGCAGATCCCGCTGCTGGTCCTGCCGCCGAAGGGCAAAGCACTCTGCCCGTGGATGACGACCGTCGTCGACGACGGCACCCGCGCCCTGCTCGGCTGGTCCATCGCCCTGACCCCGACCTCGGGGACGGTGTTCACCGCGATGCGGATGGCGATGCTCCACGAGCCAGACGTCTCGCCGTTCGGCGCGGTGCCCGAGCGCGTACGCATCGACCGCGGCCTGGAGTTCGCCGCCGACGCCGTCGAGGCCGCACTCGGCACCCTGGCCGTCGTCATGCACCGCCTGCCCGCCTTCACCCCGCACCGCAAGGGCAAGGTGGAGCGGCTGAACCTCACGATCGAGCAGACGCTGATCTCCCAGCTCCCCGGCTTCACCGGCGGGCCGCGCGACGCCGGCGGCAAGCTGTACGGGCCGGTGAAGGACTCGGTGGCCGCCAAGCAGGCAGCCGAAGGCCAAGCGGGCGGGCCGATGCGCATCGAGCGGTTCGTCGACCGCTTCGCCGCCTGGGCCCGCTGGTACAACACCCAGCGCCCGCACCGGATGCTCGGCGGCCGCACCCCCCTCCAGGCATGGACGGACGATCCCGCACCCCTGCGGCGTATCCCCGCCGACGAGCTGCGCCACCTCATGCTCGCCGACGCCGAGCGCACGATCCGCAAGGACGGGATCAGCTTCAACTCCCTGTCCTACGTCGCCCCCGAGCTCCAGGGCCGCGGCGGACAGGTCGTCCAGATCCGCTACATGCCGCACGACGACCGGCAGATCGAGGTCTACCTCGCGGGCAAGCACCTGTGCACCGCACACCCCACCGGGCAGCTCACCGCCGAGCAGACCGACGCCTTCCGCATCCACGCGGCCGCCGAGGCCAAACGCCTCGGCCAGGAGCGCCGCCGCGCCTCCCGCCAGGCCCGCCGCACCCTTGCGCCGATGACCGGCGACGGCACCCCGCCCGCCGAGTCCCGGCTGGTGCCCGAAGGCGACGGCCGTACCCGCACGCAGCGCGAACGCGACCAGGCGCTTGCCGCCAGGGCCAGCACGAGCCTGCTCGGACTGACCGACCCCACTGCCGACCCGGAGAGCTGATGCCGCGCCACTTCGTCGACCTGACCGGGGCCGCGGCCCTGCCCACCGGACACTTCCAGATGACCGCCCGTATCGTCCGCGATCTCGTCGCCAACGCCGCCACCGGCGTCGTCCACGGCCCGGCCGGCACCGGCAAGACCTTCGCCGTCGAGGCCGCCCTGGAAGCCCTCGACCTGCTCGATGCGGTGTCCCGCCCGCGAGTGTCCGTGATGACCTTCCCCGCCCGCCCCACCATGCGGATGATCGCCGACCATCTGCTGCGCGAACTCACCGGCACCGAGAACCCCTCCTCCCGCAACCGCTTCGACCTCACCACCAAACTCGTCGGCCTGCTCGCCACCCCGATGCGCCTGGTCGTCGTCGACGAAGCCCAGCGCCTGACCGGCGACTGCATCGAGCTGCTGCGCCACCTCCACGATCACCCCCGGACCCGCTTCGCCCTGCTCTACGTCGGCGGCGACGGCTGCTGGGAAGTCCTGTCCAAGGAGCCGATGCTCCGCTCCCGGGTCTTCCGCCGCCTGCCCTTCTCCCCGCTCGAACCCGTCAAGGTCCCCGCCCTGATGCGCCGCTACCACCCCATCTACGCCGAAGCCCGCGACGATCTCCTCCTGGAGGTCGACAGCTCGTACGGTCACGGCACCATGCGCGACTGGGCGGTCTTCACCCACACCGCCGCCGCCCTGTGCGAGGAGCAGGGCCTCAGCACCGTCGACGACACCACCGTCCACAACGCCTACGCCCTCCTTGGCGGCGGCCTCCAGTGACCGGCGTCCTGCCCACCGGCGAGGTGATCGACGACCCCGCCGCACGGCCGTCCGAACCCCACCGCACGGTGTACGTCGTCATCGACTCCAACGACGACCCGAACCTTTCCCGGCGCCTTGCCGCACTGGAGGCCGCGGAGCGGATCGTGGTCCGCCCCAACCCGGTGCGCTCCGCCAATGACCTGGTGTGGGACGTCCTGGCCGGAGCGGGCAAGAACCCGGCCGCCGTACGCACCTGCCGCCTGAGCATCGCCGACGCGTGGAAGGCCGCCACCGCGTGGATCACTGCTGCCCGCGTCACCGACATCCTCATCGAGCGCGCCCACCGGCTCACCCACCGCGAGGCCCTCCAGCTCGCCGAACTCGCCGACCAGGCCGACGCCGACCTGTGGCTGATCTGGTCCGGCGGCGGCGACCCGGCCCGCATGTGCAACGCCATCGAGAGCCTGGGCCGATCCGAACGCAAGGGCGCCGCCCGCGGGCGCATCCCCTTCGGCGCACCCCACCGGCCGGTCCGGGCCATGGGCGGCGACACCTTCGAACGCGTCCTGCCCCTGCCGGCCCCGGCCGTGTCCCACCCGCTGAACCCCGACGAGTACGCCGACCCCGACGCCGACTGGCCCGCGCTGCCCACCGCCGACTTCCCGCTCTTCCTCGCCGCCTGCCGCCGCCAGCTCGCCGGAGACACCTTCGACCAGCTCCACCTCGCCTACCGCACCGAAGCCCAGGCCACCGACGCCTTCGTACGCCGCCACCGCAACCACCTCGCCGAAGGCCGCACCGGCAACGCCTTCAAGCGGGCCCTGAACGCCTACCTGCGCGACGAACGCCTCGGCCCCGCCGCCAGCGGACGCCTCGCCCTCATCCGCCTCCGCGCGATCCAGGCATCCCTGTTCGCCCAAGGTGTCCTGCTGCGCTGGCAGTCCCGCGCGCTGGGACCGGCCGCCGCCGACCAGCTGACGACCTGGCTCACCCCGGGCATCTGCCGCGCCCTGCGCGCCACCGTCTCCACCCACGCCGCCGCCGTCACCGTCATCTCCCTGCACCTGACCGCCGCCCCCGACCGGTTCTCCCATCTGCTGTGCCGCAACCTCGACGAGCACGGCCACTACCTGTACCTGCCGGCCTTCCCGGACGCCGCCGCCTACCTGCGCGCCGACTGGGCCCACGAGATCGACCGGCGCCACCAGGACGAGAGCCCCAGCTACGCGCACACCACCGGCAAGACCCCCCTGCCCCCGTACGCCGCCGAACTCCTCGCCGCCCACCTCGCCCACCGCCGCGCGGACGGCTCCGGCACCCGCCGCCGCTACTTCGCCGACCCCAAGAACCCCACCCTCGACGCTTCGGACCGCGCCCTGGTCGAGACCATCGGACGGACCTGCCGCCGGATCGGCGTCAACCCGTTCTGGCTCCACCGCGGCATGTGCGAAGTCGCCGGGATCGGCGCCGGGCCCGCGCCCCTGACCGACTGGATGGAAGCCCGCCGCCTGGACGTGGTGATCCTCTCCGACGAAGGCCCCGACCGGTGACCGACCGCTTCCACCCGCCCCCGCGCTACAAGCCCCGCGGCTGGGGCGACGAACTGCGCCGCCGCCTGCACAACGCGGGCCTCTCCGCGTGGGAGCTCGCCGACCTCCTCGGCGTCCACGAGGGCGCCATCACCATGGACGCGCTGCCCAACCAGCCCCTGCACGTCGTCCTCGAACTCGCCCGCCGCCTGGACCTGCACCCCGCCGACCTCACCCCGTACGCCGAGGCCGTCTACCAGTTGCCCCGCCACACCGACACCGAGCACCCACCCCAGGACCCCGGCACCGACGCGGACGCGGCCGCCGTCCTCAACGCGCTCGCCCACGCTGGCCGCCCGCTCACCGCGGACTACCTCGCCGAGTCGCTGCGCTGGACTTACGACCGCACCGCCGACGCCCTTGCCCACGCCTGGGCCCACCCCGAGCTCGGCGGACCGTACGCCCTGCGCCGCGCGGCACCCCACCACTTCACCCTGAGCCCGCGCAACGACGTCCTCACCGACCGGCAGATGGACTGGCTCCACCCCGCCGACCACGACCGGTCCTGGCGCACCCCCCGCCGGCCCCCGGACCGCGACGTCCTCACCGACCTCGACGCCACGGTGCTCTTCCACGCGCACCACGCGGGCAGCGTCTCCCCGTACGACAGGGACACCCCGGAGTGGGCCACCGCCATTGCGGGGCTCATCGACTCCGGCCTCCTCGTACCGACCGAGGGCGACACCGCCGTCCTGGCCCCCGATGTCCAGTACGGCCTGCGCCTCCTCGACTCCGACGAGACGACTACCTACTGACACACCTCATGTCGTCGCCCACTGACATCTCGTGTCGCCAGCCACTGACATCCTCATGTCGTCCGAC
>NZ_CP109424.1:0-15075 GCF_045040295.1 Streptomyces sp. NBC_01506
CCTGCGGAGCCGCGCCGCGCAGGTGCTTCGCACCTGGAATTCGGTGCCGAATTCCTTCGGAATTCCCTCCTGAGTTTCGCCGAGAGGGGTTGGGGCTTTCGGCCGGATGGCGCCGGAATTCGCCGCGCATTTCGCGGAAATCGCTTTCCCTGTTCCGACTGGAAAGCTTATGCATAACCCGACCAATTCGAATGCAAAAGGCGTCCCTATTCGCGCCAAATTCCTTTCCGCGAATAGGGACGCATTCCCAACTTGGGGAGCTGGATAGGCCGGTGACTTTCCGTCATGACTGATCCGGAATCAGGCGACCGAGGGTTATCGGGCCGGTCCTCGGGAACGGCCTGCCGCCGGGACGAGCCGGTCCTCCTGGCCGTGGACGAGCGGTACGGCCGGGAGCGGGCCCTACGGGGTGCCCTGGAAAGTGCCTACTGTGCCTACTGTGCCTACCTCGCAGGTCAGAGCCGGTAAAACCGGTAGGCACTTTCCGGCCGGTAGGCACTTTGTTGTGCCTACCGAGTGCCTACCGGGCTCCGTACGGCTGTGGGCGGCCCGTAGAGACGCTGCGGGGGCGAGCGGGTCCACGGGGCGCCCGGGGCCGCGTACGGGCCGTACGGACCGGTCCGGGGCCCAACTGCCCGGTATTACCGACCATTAGATGAATGCCCGGGTATGCACCCTGGGCAGGGCCCGGGGCCGGCCGATCGGCGACCGCCACCAGGACGAGCCCGTCCTCCTGGCCGTGGACGAGCCGGTCCTCGGCACGGCTCCGAGCAGGGACGGGACCGGGATAGCCGTATCCCGGGGTCGTGGGCGAGCCGGGGCCCCGGTACGTCAACCGGGAGACGTACGGGGGCCGGCGGGGACGTCGCGCGCTTCCCGGCCGGTGCGAGCCGGTGCCCTCGGGGTTCAAGCCGGAGAGCAGTCGGGGCACTTCCCGAGGTGCGCGAGGAACACCTCGCGTCGCGGGCTCCGGTGCAGCCAGCCGACACGGACGGCCGTGCTCATCTCGGTGTTGCACGCGGTGCAGAGTCGGCCCCTGATCCAGCCGTGCGCGTGGCAGTGGTCGAAGTTGAGCCGGACGGAACAGGCGGCGGCCCGGTACCCGTCTTCGGCGTACCGGGCCGCCACGTCGTCCGAGCTGGCCCCGCACGCTTCGCACGCGCCCTCCCGTGAGTAACGGGCGAGCTGCCAGGGCTTGTACGGGACCAGGCCGTACTGGTCGATGAACGTCACGAGATCCCCTCGGGAGACGAGCAGGGGCCCCGCCGTGTCGGCGGGGCCCCTGGTGGTGAGCTGCTACGCACCGAACCCGATGGTGGACACCTGCGTGTACGCGCCCCACTCGGAGCCGAGTTCGTCCTCGGCGATGTCCTCCCACTCGGAGTTCATCCCGTCGACGTCACCCGGCGCCCACTGGTCGACCAGCCGGTCCCACCGTGACGGCCGGATGTTGATGTTCCGGACTCCGAGGGCCCGTTGCCGGGAGGGGATCACCCCGCCCTGACTGAGCGGGTGGACCTCCACCCGGGTCCCGCGCCCGTTGTTGTTGAGACGCTTCTTCATGGACGTCGCGACGTTCCGCCGCCGCAAGTCCCCATAGGCCGCGTCGAGTCGGGACCGGTTCGCCTTGTTCGGGTCACGGTCCCCGGACAGCCACGCGATAAGCGTGCGCGGGGTGACGCCGATACCCGCCCGCTCCATCGCCTGATATCCGGCGGGGGAGTTCGTGAGGTACTTAAGCCGCGCCTCCAATCCGCGTTCATTTGCTGCCGAGAGTTTCAGTCCCCCGGCAAGTTCCGTGAGCCGGTCGGAAATAGCCTCTCCGCCCGGCTTTCCCTTTGCTCCGAATGCACCCGTGATTTTCCCGGCCATGTCGTCACTCCCCCTTTTCTGCGACAGGGGCGCCGACGACATAGGCGCCCTTCGTCTTCATTTCCATGAGTCCCCGACCCTCGGCGAATACCGCGCGCCAGTCTCCGGCCACGTGCAATTCGTCGGTACCGGTGATCCGGTGAACGGCGAGACCGGCGGTGTGTGCCCTGAACGCACGGCGCCACAGGTTGCCGTGCGCCTGCGCCCGGATGATCTGAGACCAGTCCGTGCGCTCAATAAGGTGATTGAACTTCGACGCTTTCGCAGACGTGGAAATGAACTTCGAATACATGGCCTTGACGTACGCGAGGGTCACCTCGTCCCCGCCCTCGATGGCGGCGGTACGCGCGTCACGGAGGATGATCCGGAACGCCCGGAGGATGCTCTCCGAGGACCCGCTCGTCCACGACTCATGGATGACCGGAGCGTCACAGAGCCGCCCGAACTTCTCCGTGGACGCGTCGAACGACAGTTGCAGGGTCGGCCGGGTCACCCACAGTTCCCCGGACAGCTCCCGGGACCCGAGCGGGTTGGGGATGTCGGTGTGCGTCCACTCCGGCGGGGTGATCCGGTAGAGACCGGCCCGGCGGCGGTCGAACTCCCCGCCCTCGGAGTGCTGCAACGCGCCGATCGGGAGATGGGTGTTCAGCGCGGACAGGTACGCGGCGTTGACGTCCAGGAGGTGAACCTCGGTGCCGTCCGGGGTCGCGGGGTTGGTCCACTTCGGACGCGCCTCCCACACCTCGTTCGCGGCGTGCTTGGACCGCTTGCGCAGGATCTCCGGCTCGACCGGGTGAGCGGTGAAGTCGTACCGGGCGCTGGTCCGCGTCGACTCCAGAAGCTCCATCCCGTCCGGGATAGCGGTCTTGATGAGAGCGGCGGTCGCCTTGTCCATGTCCCCGCCGGCCGATTCCAGGGCGGCGGCCACGCGGTCCGCGATGCTCGCGCAGACCTGCGGTTCGGCCTTCGGCTTCCGCGGTTCCTGGCGGCTCGTCTCGGGCCGCTTCGGCTCGTCCACGGCTACCGGGGCCGGGGGGGTCGGGACCGACGCCAGAGCGGGAGCAGGGGCGGCGGGCGCCGGAACGCGGACCGGGGCCGGGGTTGCTGCCGCTCCGAGGGTGCCCTCGGGCCACGCGTCCGGCTCCGTGCACGTCGCGTGCAAGCCATCGCCGTACAGATCGGCGGGCATCGGCCCTTTGCACCCACGGCAGATCACGAGCCCGCCCTCGGGACCCTGCGGAGTCTCGGGACCGTGGCCGCCCTCGGCCGGGCCGTCGGTCTCGACCGGCAGGGCCATTGACCAGAGTTCTTTGGGGCTGGAATGCCCAGTGATCTTCTTTTGGATGGTGTGCCGGTGGACCCTCCGGCCCTTCTGGTTCCGGTCCGAACCGATGATGTATCCGGCCGTCTCCAGAGCTTCACCCATGGCGCGGGCCGTGATCTCAATCGGGGCCCCGGCTTCTGCGGAGTACCGGGCGACGAACGCGGCGGCAGCGGACGGGAGCAGGTACAACCGCGTCGCGTCCGCCCACCCCATACCCATTCCCTGGGCATAGTCCCCGCGCCACCCGAGGGCTTGCCTCGGCTCCGGCGTGAGGCCGTGGACGTCCAGGACGTGGCAGGCACCGACCGCCAGGCCGTCAAGGATGGAATCCCGGATGCGGTCCGCCATCGACTGGCCCGCGTTGGCGTCGACCTGAGCACGCAGCGACTCGCACAGACCGGCCCACGCGCGCTCCCACAGCTCCCGGGCCCGGTCCTCGGTGACCCACCCGCGCGAGAGCGCGAACTCCAGCCCGCAGAAAAGGCCGGCGGCCTTGTCCGCCGACGACTCGACGTAGCGGCCGGGCGCGTCGGTGGCGGCGGCCAGGTCGACCGCGTACCGGTGTTCCAGCTCGGACACGTAAGCGTGCGCGGGCATCTTCGCGGCCCACCAGACGACGAACCCGGACATCAGCGAGGACCGCGCGGCAGGGCCGCCGTCCTCATCAGCGGCGGCGAACGCCTTCGGGTCGAACTCATCGCGGGAGAGCTGCAACAGGTGCGTACGGTTCTGCGCGGACTCAACCGCGGTGACGTCCTCGGCAGACAGGCCGCCGAACGCGCGCGGCCGGAGCCGGGCACGGGCCACGATCTTGTTGTCCTTGATGCCCATACGGCCCTTGGACGCGCCGTTGAACAGCGACCGGGAGAACAGGTCGAAGTAGTCCGCGCGCTCCCGTGCCGAGCCGGTGGGCGCCATGTCGTCCCACCCGACGAACATGTCCCCGAACGTGTGGTGCACGTACTCGACATAGGCCGGTGTGGCGAACGCCTTGCCCGCGTTGAACGGCAGGGTGTTCCAGCGGGCCGAAGGTGCCCAGCACTGCGTCAGGAACGCCATGTGGCCGGACTTCCCGGACCGGTTGACCGCGACGTACGTGCAGCTCCCCGAGGGGCGCCCCATGGCCGCGCGGAACACACTGCCGATCTCGACCGCCGCGAACTTGTCCGGAGTCATCCCGAACAACTGCCACAGGGCCTCGAACGCGCGCTGTCCGGCGGTCTGGTCCTCGGGCGGGTCCGCCATGGTGAAGGTGCCGAGCCCGTCACCGTAGACCGGGACATCGAGGTGGCCCTCGGCCGTCCAGGCTCCGCCGCCGTGGACGTACAGCCAACCGCCGTCGCGGCAGTGCCACCCGAGCCGGGAGTACGCGGGGATGGTCCGGAAGCGGTCGGAACCGAGTTTGATCGAGGTCACGATGTCCCCCCGCGCGCTCTGGCCGGTGGCTGCGAGAACCTGCGGGATCTCGGCGACCTCCTGGCGGTCCAGCCATGCCAGCTTCTCGAAGTCCTCGGCCGACACGGTGTCGACCACGACCGGGCCCGCATCGTCGCGCGACACCCGCAGGTCGTAGTAGGTGACCACGGCGCGGGACCGGTCGGTCGTCTCGGTGGCCGCGATCGGGTACGGCTCGCCGGTGTCGTCGGCGTACGCGGCGGTGATCTCCGCCCGAGCCGACAGGATCTCTTTCCGGGAGACCTTCGCGACCCGTTCCCCGTCCGCGCTCTCGCCGTAGGACCGGGTCACCCGGTAGTGCCCGTGCTCGTCCGCCTCGTACCGGTCGGCGATGCGCTCGGTCGTGATCTCTTCCCGGACGCCGTCCGAGCCAGTGACCACGCGGAGCGCCCGCTCGGTCCTCTGCCGGGGGGGCTTCGGGGTCGCCTGCGATGTCGTCTCGGTCATCCGGCGGCCCCCGCCTTCTTGGACAGGAGGCGATCGGCGTACGCGCGGGCCCGGGTGAGGGTCACCCAACCGGAGGTGATCAGCTCACCAGCGGAGCAGTGGACGCCCCATCCGCCACGGCCCCGGATGGTCCGGCAGATCAGGTAGACGGTCGTCCCGTCCGTCACGGTGGTCACCCGGCCGGAGCCGCCGACAGGGGTCACATGGGGATCGGTGGTCAGCACGGGTGCCGACTGGGTACTCTGGTGGTGCATTGAAGTCCTTGTCTAAGGGATCTATGCCAAGCCTCGGGCGTGAGACCCCGGGGCTTTCGGCATTTCTGGGTTCGGTGGCCTGCGGTCGTGACCCCCGTCGAAACGGGGTGAGACGGTCACGGAGCGCGGGCCGGGGTGAGTCGGTGGCACCTCCCCTGAGAGGCCAGGGCGCGGGGGGCCGGAGCCGGGAGCGCTATGGGCGCCGGCCGATGAACGAGGGTGAGCAGGAACGCCACCAGGGCGGCCCGCAGGTACGGCGGGAGAGCGGTGAAGGCGCGCACGAACGCGCGGCCCACAGACCGCCGACCGCTCTTGGTCATGCCGTGGACCATGGCGACGATGCGCCGGTCCACGTCCTGCGGGGGCGCCCCCCGGTACCCGCCGAACTTCCAGAGGATCAAGAACTCTTCCTCGGACATCCGGAGGAACATCTCCAGCACTCGGTCAGCGCTCCGCACGTCTCCCACCTCCCCCCGGGTCGTCGTCGGCATGAGGTCAGGCTCCGAACTGGAGAGGGATGGTCAGGGCGTTCGCGCCGATGGTCGCGCCGTTCGCCTTGATCGCGCGGTACATCTGCGCCAGGGCCACCCCGGCGGCCAGGGCCAGGGCGGCGGCGGCCACCAGGAGCAGGGCCTCGGATACGGGGATGTAGCGGCCCCCGCCGCGACCCTTGGTGTCCATCACCGGGACTCCGCACTTGCGGACGGTGTAGTTGACGGCCGGGTAGTCGCCGGTCGTGCGGGCCACGTCCATGACGGCAACGGTGCCTTCGGGCGTGATGCGCCAGTCCTGGGGGACGGAGGGAGCAACCGGGCCGGGCGCCGTGTCCATGAGGGCGGTCACCTCACCACTCCTTCTCGATAGTCCATATCGAAGATCATACGGTGCGTCAGGTTCCGTACGCCACTCCCGGGACGGGTGAATCTGGCGTGTCGCTCCCGGCCGGTCTCGCCTGTACGTCAACGCTTCTGGCGGTACGTCAACTGGATGACGTACGGCGGCCCCCGAGGACCCTCTCCCCGTCCCGGCCGGGACCGAGGACCGGCTCCGGGTGCGAGAGCGGCCCGGCCCCCGCGACGGGAGGGCCGGGCCGCGAATCAGGTGGTGCTGTCCGGGAGGGACGGGCCGGGGAGTCCGTGCTCCCGAGCCGCCGCCCGGTCCCGGAGCCAGGCCCGGAACTCGTCCACGGCCTGGCGGTCGCCCTCGGTCAGCCGGACGCGGGGATCGTTCCCGCACCCGGCCGTCAGAAAGGGGGCTCGTCGCTGTACCCCTCGGTCTGGCCGGCGGGAGCACCCGCTCCGGCTCCGACTCCGGCCGGGACCGCCGGGCGCGTACGCGAGGCACTGGCCCACGGGTCGTCACCCGCCACGGCGCCCGCGCCGTTGGTCTTGGCGACCTTCGTCACGGCGGCGGTCGCGAACGCGAGATCGGGACCAACCGCGGATGCCTCGATCTCCCACGCCGAACGCTTCTCGTTGGACTTCTCGTCCGTCCAAGAGCGCTGCTTCATGTCGCCGACGACGACCACCCGCATCCCCTTGGTGAGAGTGCCGGCCGCGTTCTCGGCCAGGGACCGCCACGCGGTGACGCGGTGGAAGTCGGTGCCCGCTTCCTTCCACTCGCTCGTCTGCCGGTCGAAGGTGCGGCGGTTGACGGCCACGCTGAACTTCGCGACCGCCGCCCCGGACGGGGTGAACCGCAGCTCGGGGTCCTCGGTCAGGTTGCCCACGATGGTGATCGGGGTCGTCGTCGTCATGTGCTGTCTCCCTGCTCGGATGTCGGGTGGTGGTCGGGGGTGAAGGGAACATCGGCCGGGCGGCCACGAGCGGGCCCGGGACGAACCGGGCCCGAACGTGATCAACCGGAAGACGACTGGGGAGCCTCGAAGAGTTCCAACTGGCCCGCTACCCGGGAGATCCCCCGGGCCTTGAGCTGCCGGTACTCCCCCGCCACCCACGACCGGGAGAACCCGGTCAGGGTGACGGCCACGCTCTGCGGCTGGCCGGTGGTGTAGCAGTCGCGCACGATCTCTGAGGCTCGGTCACGGGTCATCGTCTCGGACGGCTCGGACATCGCCACTCCCTCGGGGTCAGGCGCTCGGGACGGTCACGCGTCCCCATGCGGCACGGAGCCGGGCGGCGGACGCGGTGTAGCCCATCTCCCGGAAGCGGTCTTCCATCTGCCGGTACGAGCGGGGCGGGTCGGTCTCCCGGGCGAGCAGGATCACGACCGCGTCCAGCTCGGTTTCGGAGAGCCGTCCGCCCGCGTTCGGCATGACGTGCGACCGGGCCGTGTCGTCGGCCGTGCCGGTCTCCGGCGCCCACTCGCCGACCGTGTCGATACCGGCGAACTCGGCTCCGGCCGGAGTCGGAACCGGCGCGGTCGCCGTGTCGGTCGTGTCGGCCGGAGCCGAGAGCGGCACGGGAAGCGCGTCGGCCGACGCGCCCCACGTGTCGGCTCCGGGGGCCGTCGTGTCGTTTCGCGGCGCGTCCGTGTCGGTCGGCTCGTCCGTGCCGGTTGCCGTGTCGGCTCCGGCGCGGACCGGCACGCGGGGCGTGTCGGCCGGGACCGGCACCGTGTCGGCAAGGGACTGAGTCGACACGGTGGCCGTGTCGGTCTTGGGTCCCTTCTGGCCCTGTGCCGTCATCGCGGCGAGGTGCACGGCCAGTGCGGCGGTCAGGGGCGGCACGGCCGACACGGCGATGACCAGCGGCGGGCCCGCCACGATGTGCTGAGTCGACACGAGGTGACCAACCGCGTTGAGGACCATCGAGCCGACGACCGTCACGAGGGTGAGCCACATCCCGAGCCTGCGTGCCGCTTCCGGCAGACCGGCGGTCAGCCAGACCAGACCCGACACGAGGGCGAGCACGTCGACCGACACGGGGAGGGACCACTTCATCTCGCGTCCCCAACCGACCGCGCCGCCGAGCGCGGCGAGCGTGTCGGCAGACGCGGCCATTGCGACGGTCGCGACGATGGCCGCGCCGGACACGAGGACGATTCGAGTGCTGATCTTTGACATGTCGGGACTACTTCCTCTTGCTCTGGACGACACGGACGCTCTGGACGACCGACACAGAGAGTGTGTCGGCTCCGGTGCGCTTGCGGCACAGAAGGACCAGAGCGACGGCCGCGACGGTTGCGACTCCGAGGTACGGGGCCGCCGCCGACATGGCCGACACGGCGGCGGTCAGGGCCAGCGACACGCCCCACACGACGAACCCGATCACCCCGGCCATGGCCGACACGGCGGCGGTGACCGCCGACGCGCGCCACACCCAGCGGGGCACGATGGGGTCGTGCTCGGGGACGGCCAGAGCCGCGGACTGAGGGAGCGGGGCGCCGGCCGAAATCCTGGCGCTCGTCTCGTTCTGCCGCTCCCACGCCTCGATCAGGTCCGCCGTGGACGGCATCGCGGGCCGCTCGGGGGCCGTCTGGCGGGGGATCAGCGACTCGGGGGTGTCCGGGATGAGGAACCCCGCGACGTCGTCCGGCGTGAACTCCCTGCCGGGTGCTGGATACTCGTTGCTGCTCACGTGGTGCTCCTTCGTGGGTGTCAGGGCCTGGTGTCAAGGCCCGGTGTCAGGGCGCTGTCAGAGCGGATGTCAGCCGCTCTGACAGCGCGTCTACCTGGGGCTTTGGTGTCAGATGTCAGGGCGTCAGGCTGACAGTCAGGCGGACGTGAGGGCGGGCACGATGCGGTACTTGTGGCCCCCGGCGGGGACGAGCCGACCCTCCCGACCGAGACGGCCCAGCTCGCCCGCGACCCACGGCCGGGACCGGCCGATCTGGTCGCAGTAGTCCATGAAGTCCTTCGTCTGGACGACCATCCGGCCGGCGGATTCGAAGTGCCGGAGGATGTCCTCCATGGCCGCCTTCGGGTCGTCCGGCTCGGTCCCGGCCGGGGCGCCGAACATGGGCGCGTCGCTCGCCTCGGGGAGTTCGGCCTCGGGGTCGATCCCCTCGTCCTCGGGGTCCACCAGGGGCTCACCGGTCGTCATGTCGTCGTCTTCCGTGTCGGCGGTGCGCTGCGGGCCGACCGTGGGCACGGGACCCTCGGCCGGGCCCTGGCGGTCGGTGTAGTGCTGTCCAGCGACCGACGCGGCGGCGGTCGCGGTCACCTCGTCCATCGGCATCCGGACCGTGGCGAACTTCTCCCGAATCCATTCGAGGGTGACGGGGTTGTTCCGGAACGTCCGGGACGGGGTGGACCACAGTTCCTCGTCGATACCGGCCGACACGAGGTAGCAGTAGCCGGGCCGCTTGTTGCCCCACGCGCCCGGGTTGGCGCCCGCGTCCAGGACTTCGGACGGGAGCGCGAAACCGGCGTCCCGCTCGTCCACGCCCATGCACAGCGCGGCCGGGAGCGACGCGCGGGTGTCGGTGCTGATCTGGTAGCCGGAAGCGCGCTGCATCGAGACCACGAGCGAGGCGCCGGCCGACCGGGCTTCCTGTGCGATCCCGGTGAACGCGTCATCGTCCACGGCCCGCAGCGTGTTCGCCGCTTCCTCGAACCAGCCGATCAGGTACGCCATGCCGGGGCACCCGCACGCCGTGCGGTCGGTCCGGCACGTGTGCGCGGGGTCGTCCTGGCGGGTCGCGGCGGCGGGCTCCCACGACCGGTACCCGTGCGAGCCGAGCCACGTCTGACGGGCCGGGATGACCGCCTCGAACGCCGCGATCATCAGCGCCGCGCCGTCCTGCGTCGTGACGACCCAGTCGCAGGCCCCGAACGCCTCCCCGAGGTCCTGGCCCCGCTTCGGGTCCGACAGCCACACCGCGACGTCGCGGCGGGTGAGCACTTCCGCCATGACGTCGAGAGCGGCCTCGGTCTTGCCCGAGCCGGTCACGCCCATGACCAACAGGTGGATCGCCTGCGGGAGGGTGAGCGACAGCTCCCGGCCGTCGTCGTACACGCCGATGACGAGCGGGTCCGCGATCGAGCCGCCCGGGGCGGACGGGCCGGGGTACCAAATGATCTCTCGCAGCATGTCGTTCGGGACGATGACGAACTCGCCCTTGCGCGCCGAGTCGGGGTCGGGCCGGTAGCGCACGGCGGTCGTCGGCACGTCCAGCGCCGACGCGAGCCGGGGCAGGCTCTTGGAAACGTCCTCGTTGGTCGCCTCCCCCGCCGGGAGCGCGTACGGCACGGTGACCTTGTTCGCCTCGACCTTCGCCGTGCCCAGCTTCGTACGGGCCAGACCCACCTTCTCCAACAGGCCCTTGTCCGAGGACTCCCCGACCGCGTCCGGGTTCCGGCGCATGACCATGCGCACGTTCCACGACAGCGCGGTGACCGTCCCGCCCATCAGGAAGAGATCCGGGAGCGGGCCCGTGAGCGGACCGGAGAGCGCGGCCCCGGTCACCCACACCGAACCGGCCGCAACCGTGATCGCGGAGTGGAGCCGACGCTGTGCGCTCGTCCCCCGGC
Organism: Streptomyces sp. NBC_01506; assembly: GCF_045040295.1. Taxonomy (NCBI): domain Bacteria; kingdom Bacillati; phylum Actinomycetota; class Actinomycetes; order Kitasatosporales; family Streptomycetaceae; genus Streptomyces; species Streptomyces sp. NBC_01506. The sequence goes on from NZ_CP109424.1 coordinate 10,787, forward strand.
CCGCCCACCACGTGGCCGCCGTCATCGCCACGGACGACAGAGTCAGGCCGACCCCGGCCCATGCCGAGTCCTCCCACAGGAGGTGTGCGCCCGCGCCCGCCAGACCGACCCCGGCCACCCCGAGCCACGGGGGCAGGTGCGGCTTTGCCCGGTGCAGGAGGTACTTGCCGACCCCCGCGAGCGCCGACTCGCCCTTGAGCTGGTCCTCGTGCTGCTGCTCGATGTCCTTGCTGTCCGCCATGGCAACCACCCTCTCTACGTCTCGTCCGTCCGCCCGGTGGGCGCGGTCCCTCACTGGTCGGCCCAGTCCATCCGCCGGCCCTGCGGCTTACGGGCGCGGTGCTTCACGCGGTTGATCTCTTCCTCGTACGCCTGCTGAAAGGCCGCGTAGCAGGCAGCCGCGTTCTTCGCGGCGGCGGCAGCGGAATCCGCGGCCTTGCCGAGCTTCCGGGAGACGCGCCACGCACGGACCTTCGAGCCGCCGATACGCCCCTCCGGGTCCGGGACCGTGGACAAGACGCCCTTCAAGATCTCCGCACCCATCGACACCTCGAAGCTGATGCCGACCATGAGCGCCCGCAGGCTGTTGCAGTAGTTCCGGACGTCCGCCGGAGAGGTGAACTCCGGCACGGGGAGCGACGCCTCGGAGTGACCGCGCGGGCCCATCCCCTGCGCCGGAGTGCCGCCGCCGGTGGTGTTGCTCTTGGAGACGTTCACGGTGAACGACGGGGCGAACGACGCACCGAACTTCGCAGAGTCGTTCTTCGAGTCTTTCGGGTCCTTCGCGGTGCCGCTCTTGACTCCGTGGCTGAAGGTGTTCGTACTCATCGGCTGATCTCCGATCCGTTGGCGTTGCGGTGACGGGGGCAGAGGCACGGCGGCCAGATCATGGAGAGCTGCGCGACGTCGCAGTCATCCGGCCGGATCACCCGAAGCGGGGTCCATGTACGGCCGCTGTCCCGACTGACCCGCATGGTCATCAGGGGCCGGTCGGGCTGGTCACTCCAGATAGCGGCGCTCATGAACGCCTCCCTCCGCGTTGGGTATACCCACGATAGACGTAGGTGCACCCACAGGTCTACTTGTGTAGCCTCATAGGTAGGAAAACGACGCAGGGAGAGAGGCAATGACCACTCGCACAGAGCAGATCGCGGAACACTTTCGAGCGCTGATCAGGGACGGAGACTTGAAGCCGGGCGACCGGCTCCCCACCGTCCGTGAGATCGCTGCGGAGTTCAGCAGCACCGGGCCGACTGTCCGTCAGGCCATGGGGTGGCTCCGAGTGGAAGGAAGCATCGTCACGACACAGCAGGGGTCGTACGTGGCCGACCGCGTGAAGGTGTCCAGCAGTTCCCAGGACCGCCTCATGCGCGCGAGCCGTACCGCCTCGGTCCTGGCCGAAGGAGAGACGACCCGCGTCCTGGCCGCCGAACTCATCGTGCCGCCGCTGTACGTGGCCGAAGCGTTCGACATCGAACCGGGCGACCAGGCATGCCGCCGGGAGTACGTCACCGGCAAGGGCTCTCAGCGGCTCATGCTCGCCGTGGACTGGTACCCCGCCACCCTGGCCGCCGCCGTGCCGTCGCTGCTGTCCACCGCACCGGGCAAGGCGGGGCGAGTGCTGGCCGACATCACCGAGGCCACAGGACGGGCCATCACCAGCGGCAGGGACGCAGTCAAGGCCCGGACCGCAGACGAGCGGGAAGCCTCCCGGCTCGGGATCACCCTTGGATCCCCCGTGTTGGCCGGCGCCCACGCGTGGAGCGACGATCAGGGCCTGATCGTCTTCGGGGAGTGGGTGCTCCCGGAAGGTCTTGACGTGGGGTGGTCCTACGACCTCACGTAACCGCGCAGCTCGCAAACGGCCCCCGGTCCACCTGGACCGGGGGCCGCTCTCGTTACCGGATCATCCCGGAATCCGCCGTGAGATCATCGAATGTGACACCGCGCCAGGAACCAGCGGAAAGGGGGGTCACGTGCGAACCGTCCCCGTTCAAATCGTCTGCCGCCACTGTGCCCAGCCGTACCGGACCACCGTCCGGGGCGGGAACACCCGGTGCGCAAAGTGCCGAACCTCCCGGCACGTCCGCATCGATCAAGAATGGGAAGGGCCGGTATCCCCGGAACTTTCGGGGGCCGCCTCTCGGGCGCTCCAGGTCGGGGCCCGGCCTCCCGCGTGGTGCGAATGCTCCCGCTGCGGCCACGAATGGCAGTCCAGGGCCCGGGACCGCATGACCATCAAGTGCCCCGAGTGCGGGACCGGCAGCCGCGTCCCGTACCGCTCGCACGCCAACACCGGCCCGAATCCCGAGGGTTACCGACCGCCCCCGCCGCCGCGCCCCTCCCGGCCGTCGAGAATCCGCGTGCCCGAGCTGCCTGACGACGAGCCGCCGCGCGAGTCGTTCGCCACCTGGTGGCGCTCCGTGGGCCGGGCCGCGTTCGCCCCGACCTCACCGCGGCTTCCCTCTCCGGCTCCGGCCTCGCGGACCAGTCGGCCGGCGCCCGCGCTCCCGGCCCCGGCCCCCGCCGCTGTCCGGCTCGATCCCGGGTCCCTCTCCCAGAGTGAAGAGACCCGCCGCTCGCTCGCCTGCCAGATCTTCGGCTCGATCCCCGGCGCCAGCGTGCGCGTCTGGTATGACCAGCCGTCCGGCGCCTGCGAAGCGCTGGACCTCTCCCAGCCACAGGACCGCCGACGCTGCCCGGGGACCCCGGCGTTCGCCGTCGAGTTCCACCAGGGCTACAGCGTCACGCACGTCTACGCCTGCCATCTCCACGCGCGGCCCCTCGCGTCCGTCGCCGACCTGACGAGCATCGTCACCGCGACCGTGCACCGCGTGAAATAGCTCGCACCGCGCCCGACCAGCAACCCGAAACCGAAATACCTCCCGTACGAACGCCGAAGAACAACACCGCGCCAGCGGCCAGCAAACCAGCGGGCAACGCGGGTGCGTCCACGAAAACAACGCGTTGGCGCGGTCAACCAGCAACCGCACGAAAGAGGACCGATGGACCCCGAAGAACTTCAGAGCGTCTTCCCGTCCGGCTCCCTGTGTCGAGTCACCCTCGCATCAGCCGAAGTCCTGGAAGTGCACCCGGCTCACTTCCGGTTCACAGACGATGCCCTCGTGCTCCGGGGAACCTGGGACCTCGTGACGAAAGAGGAAGAGGTCCCGATGATCGGCGCCCGGGTCATCCCGTGGGCACAGATCACGGACATGGACTGTTCCAGCCCCGTGCGTAACTGGAACCGGGAGGACCTGGAGAGGGACATCAAGCGGTACGGCGTAGCCGACGCGGAAGCTCAGATGTTCCTGACCTGGGTCTAGTCGCCGCTGACCCTCGCTCTCTGGCCCCTGCTCCGTCCCCCGGGAGCAGGGGCCGACTCATGCCCGCGCCCGGGTGCCGAGGGCGCCCTCGGGCCCGGCCGGGGTGGTCGCGTACGTCTCCGACTCCGGCTGTACGTCTCCCGGTTGACGTACCCGGCCCCCGGCTCGCCCACGACCCCGGGATACGGCTATCCCGGTCCCGTCCCTGCTCGGAGCCGTGCCGAGGACCGGCTCGTCCACGGCCAGGAGGACGGGCTCGTCCTGGTGGCGGTCGCCGATCGGCCGGCCCCGGGCCCTGCCCAGGGTGCATACCCGGGCATTCATCTAATGGTCGGTAATACCGGGCAGTTGGGCCCCGGACCGGTCCGTACGGCCCGTACGCGGCCCCGGGCGCCCCGTGGACCCGCTCGCCCCCGCAGCGTCTCTACGGGCCGCCCACAGCCGTACGGAGCCCGGTAGGCACTCGGTAGGCACAACAAAGTGCCTACCGGCCGGAAAGTGCCTACCGGTTTTACCGGCTCTGACCTGCGAGGTAGGCACAGTAGGCACAGTAGGCACTTTCCAGGGCACCCCGTAGGGCCCGCTCCCGGCCGTACCGCTCGTCCACGGCCAGGAGGACCGGCTCGTCCCGGCGGCAGGCCGTTCCCGAGGACCGGCCCGATAACCCTCGGTCGCCTGATTCCGGATCAGTCATGACGGAAAGTCACCGGCCTATCCAGCTCCCCAAGTTGGGAATGCGTCCCTATTCGCGGAAAGGAATTTGGCGCGAATAGGGACGCCTTTTGCATTCGAATTGGTCGGGTTATGCATAAGCTTTCCAGTCGGAACAGGGAAAGCGATTTCCGCGAAATGCGCGGCGAATTCCGGCGCCATCCGGCCGAAAGCCCCAACCCCTCTCGGCGAAACTCAGGAGGGAATTCCGAAGGAATTCGGCACCGAATTCCAGGTGCGAAGCACCTGCGC